>CAMLCX010000003.1 GCA_946478635.1 uncultured Pseudomonadota bacterium | reverse complement strand
GAGCACAAAGAAAGAGGCAAGGAGAGTATTCGTTTTTTCGTCATTACGGTGAGCGATACGCGCGACGAAACGACTGATACGAGCGGCCAAACGATCAAGAACTTTTTGGATGATGACAAGCATCCAATCGTAGGCTATCGAATCGTGAAAGATGAGCCTGTAGAGATCGAACGCCTGCTCGACGAGGTGCTCGCGAGAGGTGACGTCGATGCTGTGATCGTCAACGGCGGTACCGGCATCGCGCCGCGGGACGGAACCTATGAAGTGGTGAGCCGTTTCTTGGAAAAGAAGCTCGATGGCTTCGGCGAAATTTTTCGCTATCTGAGTTATCTCGATATCGGCTCCGCGGCGATTATGAGCAGGGCGGCCGCCGGCAGCGCTCGCGGTAAAATCCTGATTTCGCTGCCTGGGTCGAAGGCCGCTGTGATGTTGGCGATGGAGAAGCTCGTCTTGCGTGAAATCCGCCACATGGTTTCTCAGCTACAGGGAACATGAAGGTTCGAGTCAAGTTCTTCGCGATCCTGCGCGAGCGCGCGGGCTTGAGCGAAGCGGCGAAAGAAATCGCCGAAGGCAGCACGGTCGCGGACCTCTGGCGGCAGCTCCAGAGCGACTACCCCAAACTCGATGTGCCGGGTATTCGTCTCCTCTACGCGGTCAATCAGAACTATGTCAGTCTCGACCACAGGCTGAGCGACAATGACGAAGTGGTATTTGTGCCGCCGGTGAGCGGAGGTTGAGCCGAGATGTTTCGCGTGACCCATCAACCGATCGATTTGAACGAGCTGGTGCGCTACGTCACCGACCCCGAGGCGGGCGCGATCGCCACCTTCATCGGCACGACCCGCAACAACAACGAGGGCAGGAAAGTGATCGCGCTCGATTACGAAGCCTACCCGGAAATGGCGGAGAAGGAACTCGCGCGCATCGGCGACGATGCGCGAAAGCAATGGCCCATTTGCCGGATGGCGATCATGCACCGGCTCGGCCCGGTGCAGATTGGCGAGGCAAGTGTGGTGATCGTGGTTTCAGCGGCGCACCGGAACGCGGCGTTTGCCGCCAGCCGGTTTGCCATCGAAGAGATCAAAAAAACCGTGCCGATCTGGAAGAAGGAAGTTTTCGAGGGCGGGGAAGTGTGGATCGGCACGCAGACCGGTCAACCTCTGACGGACCGCTAATTGCGCTTTCTCTGTTTTTGCTGCGCTCGACGCTCTCATTCGCCGTGCTCACAAATTGAGGTTTTTGCGCGCCCCTCGCAGCGATCCTTTGCTCCGGCGACCGGTATGACGAGACTCGCGCATCGGGATAAGTAGGTATTACGCCCATGGATTCATCGCTTCTCGCGGCCTTCGGCTTGGGCTTGTTGTTGGGCATCCAGCATGCGCTCGATCCCGATCACCTGATCGCAGTTTCAACCATTGTAAGCGAGCACAAAAGCTTCAAATGGGCTTCGTTGATCGGCGCTTTCTGGGGACTGGGCCACACGACGACGTTGTTCATCGTCGGCTTGGTGGTCATCGGCCTACGGGTGACGATCCCGCCTCGCCTCGCCGGCAGTTTGGAGCTGCTGGTCGCGGCCATGCTGATCATTCTGGGTGTGAACGTACTGCGCAAGGCCTTCGGAACGGAGCGCGTCCACCTGCACACCCACAGCCACAATCCCGAAACTCATACCCACGTTCATGCGCATGAAAATCCCAAACAGGATCACGCGCACACCCATGCGTTCAAAGCCATGCGCCGGCCGTTCATCGTCGGCATGGTGCACGGCCTTGCCGGCAGCGCGGCGCTCATGTTGCTCGTGCTCTCGACCATCGAATCGCCCCTCGGCGCGCTGGTGTACATCGTCATTTTTGGACTGGGTTCCGTGGGCGGGATGCTTTTGCTGAGCGGCATCATCAGTTTGCCATTTGTTCTCACGGCGCAACGATTTGCCGCGATGAATAAATCCATTCGCGTGGTCGCGGGAATGGCCAGCGTTATTTTCGGGATCGTGCTTGGTTGGGAAATCAGTTTGGCTCTTGGACTAATCTAACGGTTGTTCAGAGGTCTTCAAAGGTTTCCGAGAATCGTCAGCAGGTACATCGCCGCCAGCGCGAAATAAGCGGCGCAGGAAACGATCAACAACGCCAAGCTCAGTCGTCCCGCACGAGCCACCGCCGGTAGATGGCGGGGCAAATAAACATAATTCAAAAAAATCAGCGCAACCGAATAGATGACAGTGCCGATAAAGCCGATCACCGCTGAAACGAGAATCAGCGTGCCGGGCTCGTCAAGCTGCATCGTGACTGATGTTATGACCGTGAGCAGCAGCAGGAAAAAAAGATACCATTGGCGATAGGCAAACGTCCGGGCTTTGGAAAAAAACGCGAAGACGCAGTCCGTATGAATGCGACTGACGGCATCGACGGTGGCGAGCCAGGTGTCCGATAAAAACGCCGCCGCAACGATCAAAAACAAAACTCTGCCCCACCAGCCCCAGCTGACTTCGAAGAAGCGGCTTTGCACGACGGCGATCTCGTAGTTCTGCGGCAGCAGGCCTTTGGGATAGAGCAGCGCGTAGGCGAGCAGGCAGGTGAGCAGCGTGGTGATGATGTTGCCGCCAACGCCGATGCTGATGTCCCAGAACATGAATCGCTTCCATGCCGGCACGTGCGCGAGACCTTCGTCGCTGCTCGGTAGGGAGCCGGAATCCGGCATTGATTCCGGTTTACCCGTGATGGGACCGGTGAGTCTGCCCATGTAAAAGGCCATCCCCGAACCTTTGTCCCGTAGCCAGTAGGAGTAAAAAAGCGTCCAGAAGCCACCGAGCCCGGCAAAGGTGATGGCCGTTAAAAGTTTAGTCGCATCGGCCGGGTCCCACGGGCGCGGCATAGGCCATTGAGGCATGATCAAGCCGCGCATAAACGCGGGCAGGGCGCTCAGCACTTCGGCATTGGCCGAAGCCCAGAGAAGCCCAACAAGCGTGAACAGCGCGACGCCCCACATGAAAACTTCGATCAAGCGGTAGATCACTTTGCTGAGCAGGATGGCGATGAGGAAAACCGCCATCGACAGATAGCCCCAAAAGAGTGTCTGTTGCGGCCGCGACCAACCGGCCGGCAGGTCCGTGAGCGCCGCAAGCGAGGTGCCGCCGGCGGCGGCGAACGCGCCGAACCACAGAAACGACAGGGTCATCAGGATCCAAAGAAAGAACGCGAAATAACGATTCAAGCGAATGAAGCCTTGAAAGATGCTCTCACCGGTTAGAAGAGTGTAGCGGCCGATCTCGTAAATGACCGGAAACTGCAGCAGGCAGGCCGGCAGCAAGAGAAATAGAAAGGTTAGGCCGTATTTGGCGATGGTGTAGGGCCAGAAGATCAGCTCGCCGCTGCCTTGGGCCAGCGCCATGAAAATGACGCCCGGACCGAGCGCCCGCAACATTCCCGGCAGCGGCGGCAGGGGCGCCTTTTTATAAGGCGGCAACACTCCCCAGGAAGAATGATCCGCCATTCTTTTTATTTTCAATCGATGCGCTGAACCGCGTCGTTCGGAAGAGAAGCGATAAAGACCTGCAGCGCGCGCTCCAGATAGCTTGAGTCCTTTGACTCCAGAGTAACCTTGACTTTGTAGTCCGGTAAATTGAGGACCGGATAGGAGCCGAGCATCAGTTGGGGAAACTCAACGAGCAGGTTGTTGAGCATCTCGGCAATCACGCCCTCGCCGTATCGGACATAGACGTTCTTGAGATGGTAGGGCGCATCGCGGAACATTTCTTTGATCGCATGAAAGCGCTCCTGCAGAATCGAAGGGATGCCGGGAAAAATATAGACGTTGTGAATATTGATGATCGGCGCAAACAGGGCTTCGGTGGCGAGCAAAACGGCGCCGTCGGGGACGTTGGCCATGCGCAGGCGCGCTTCGTTGACCTGATCGCCAAACCGCTGGCGCATGCGCCGTTCGATGTCCGGATGGCGCACGACCTTCAAGCCGAAACCGTGGGCGATGCCTTCGATCGTGACATCGTCATGGGTCGGCCCGACGCCACCGGAAGTAAAAACATAATCATAATGTTGGGAAAAGCCCCCGACCTCCCGGCCGATAAGCTCGATCTCATCCTGAATGGTCGAGATTTTTTTGACTTCGACGCCGAGCCTGCGCAGTTCGGTGCAGAAAAAATGCGAGTTGATATCCTGGGTCTTGCCGGACAAGACCTCGTTCCCGATGATGACGATGCCGGCGGTTTTCGACATGCTTCAATTCCTATCGCAGTCAAAGCGAGATGGCCAGCGCACCGGACTCAACGATCGAATTCGCTGCAGCTCATAAAAAAATTACATTGCGGGTTGGAACAGACATATTTGCACTTTTGATTGTGCAGCTTCGAATTACAAATCGGGCAGTAGTCCCACCAATTTTCTTGCGGTTCAATTTCGCTCGGCGGTTCAGAATCGTTCATAATCATCCTCCGGCGTGAGATCACGCTCTCATGGGGCGGTGCTATTTTTTTAGTCGAAATCACGCGTGGTGACAAGTTATTTTTCGTGCATGCGGTGTATATTTTTGTGAGCGGGATTTTACCGATTGATTGATTCCCGAGTTCCTTTATAATCTTATCTTTCGCTCCTTGGATCATCGCTATGGCCGAACTGGGTGTCATCCTTCTAGCCGCCGGGCAAGGGACCCGGATGAAATCAGACCTGCCGAAAGTGCTGCACCCGCTCGGCGGAAAGGCTCTTTTTCTCCATGCCTTACAAACCGCGCGCCGGCTCGAACCGGCCAGGGTTGCCATTGTTATCGGACATGGCGCCTCGGCGGTTCGACAGGCGAGCCCGTCGGTCAAAGTCACCTGGGCGATCCAGGAGCGCCAACTCGGCACCGGCCATGCGGTCCTGTGCGCCAAGGAAGCCTTCGCAAATTTTTCCGGAGAGGTGCTGATTCTAAGCGGCGACGTGCCGTTGATCCGGGAGCAGACTTTGCGGGCGATGATCGATCACCATCGGGGCCGGCGCGCGGCGTTGACCCTGCTCACAGCCGTATTGGACAACCCGAAAGGCTACGGGCGGATCTTGCGCGACAACGAGGGGGCCATTTCCGGCATCGTCGAAGAAAAGGACGCGACGCCGTCGCAGCGTCAGACTCGCGAAGTCAATGCCGGCATCTACGTCGCTTCAGCGCCCTTTCTTTTTTCAGCCTTGAGCCGGGTTAACAACAACAATCAGCAGGGCGAATACTACCTGCCCGATGTCATCGCTATCGGACTCGAGCAGGGACAAACGATAGAGACGGTAACGGTCGAAGATCCCCGCGAGATGATGGGGATCAACAGCCGAGAGGAGCTCGCCGCCATGGAAAAACATTTGCGCCAGAGCATCAACCAAAAATGGATGCAAGCCGGTGTGACGCTTAAAGACCCCGATACAACGTACATCGACGAGACCGTGACCATCGGCAAAGACACCGTGATCGGACCCAATACCCAGATCTTCGGCAAGACCGTAATTGGCGCGCGTTGCCGCATCGACGGCAGCGCGTTTCTCACCGATGCGATTGTCGGCGATGAAGTGCATCTCCGCTTCTCGGTCGTCATGACCGGTTGCCGCGTCGAGCGCGGCGCGATCATCGGCCCGTTCGCGCACCTGCGGCCGGGAACCGACCTCAGCGCCAACGTTCACATCGGCAATTTCGTCGAAACCAAAGAAGCCAAGCTCGGCGAAGGCACCAAGGCGAATCATCTCACCTACCTCGGCGACGTGACCGTCGGCCGTGACACCAATATCGGCGCCGGCACCATCACGTGCAATTACGATGGCTTCAACAAGTACAAAACGTCGATCGGTGATCGCGTGCAGGTGGGCAGCGATACCACGCTGGTGGCGCCGATCGCTCTCGGCGACGATGTCTATATCGCGACGGCGAGCACGGTCCGCCACGACATTCCTGGTGGCGCGCTCGTCTACAATCCGCGCGAAGAGCGCGTGCGCGAAGGTTGGACTGAACAGAAGCGCCGGAAGATGAAAGGAAACAAAAAATAATGTGCGGCATCGTCGGATACATCGGCCACCGGGAAGCCGCGCCGCTGATTTTAGAAAGTCTTCGAAAACTTGAATATCGGGGATACGATTCCGCGGGCATCGCTGTATTACAAAACGGCCAGGTTACGATCCGGCGCTGCGAAGGCAAGCTGGTCAATCTCGAGACCCTGCTCCGGCGCCAGCCCGTGGCGGGAACCGTCGGCATCGGCCACACCCGTTGGGCGACCCACGGACGGCCTTCGGAAACCAATGCCCATCCGCACCGCGCCGGCGACATCGTCGTGGTGCACAACGGGATCATCGAGAACTATCTCGAGCTTAAGGAGCAGTTGAGCAAGCGCGGCGTCGAGTTCAGCTCCGAGACCGACTCGGAGATCGTCGCTCACCTGGTTGCGGAAAAGATCGCGCGGGGCGTCGACTTTCTCGACGCGGTGCGCCGCACGCTGCGCGAAATTCACGGTTCCTACGCTCTATTATTTCTCAATCGCCGCGATCCCAAGCGGCTGATCGTTGCAAAAAATTCGACACCCATCGTCATCGGCTGGGGTGAGGGGGAGACGTTTATCGCATCCGACATCCCGGCGTTGTTGGACTATACGCGCAAGGTGACCTTCCTCGAAGACGGTGAGATCGCTGAAGTCACCGTCGGCTCGTATCGATTGTTCGATGGCAAGGGCAAGGTCGTCAATCGGCCGGTTAAGGAAATTACCTGGGACGCGGTGGCGGCGCGCAAGGGCGGCTACGCGCATTTCATGCTCAAGGAGATTTACGACCAGCCGCGCGCGCTGGCGGATACCTTCCGCGGCCGCATCTCGCTCAAGGACGGACGCGTCGCTCTCGAAGACATTCATTTGACCGCAAATGAGGTGAAGCAAATCAAACGCTTTCATCTGGTCGCATGCGG
Organism: uncultured Pseudomonadota bacterium; assembly: GCA_946478635.1. Next base: position 29,497 of record CAMLCX010000003.1, on the reverse strand, counting down.
CACGGCCTGGCACGCCTGCCTGGTCGGCAAGTTCATGCTCGAAGAGATTGCCGGCATTCCCGCGGAAGTCGATTATGGTTCTGAGTTTCGCTATCGCTCGCCGTTGATGGATCCCAAGTCGGTCTTGCTGATGGTCAGCCAGTCCGGCGAAACCGCGGACACGTTAGCCGCTACTGAGATCGCCAGGGCGAAAAAAGCCAAGATTCTCTCCATCTGTAACGTCATCGACGCCTCGATTCCGCGCAAATCGCACGGCGTGCTCTATACCCATGCCGGGCCCGAGATCAGCGTGGCGAGCACCAAAGCGTTTACCACTCAATTGACGGCGCTTTACTTACTCGCGGTTGCGCTGGGACGGCTCAACGGCAAACTCAGCTCCGCGGATGCCAAGAAACTGCTGCGCGACCTGATGCATTTGCCGAGCTGGATCGAGAAGGCGTTGGAGATCGAAGATCAGGTTAAAGAGCTCGCGCGGGAGCTCATGCACAGCAAGGATTTTCTGTATCTCGGGCGGGGTATCAATTATCCTATTGCGTTGGAAGGCGCGCTTAAACTCAAGGAAATTTCATACATCCACGCCGAGGGTTATCCGGCCGGCGAAATGAAGCACGGGCCGATCGCGCTGATCGACGAAACCATGCCCGTGGTCGTGCTCGCGCCGCGCGATCGCTATTTTCAGAAAACCGTGAGCAACTTAAAAGAAGTCGAGTCGCGCGGCGGGAAAGTCATTGTCCTGACCGACGATCCGAAAACCGCCAGTGAAATGTCGGCGCACCTCCTTTTGACGCTGCCCAAAGCATCGCACTACCTCACGCCCGTAGTGATGACCATTCCGTTGCAGCTGCTCGCCTATCATATCGCCGTGCAGCGCGGCACGGACGTCGACCAGCCGCGCAATCTCGCCAAGAGTGTGACGGTCGAATAATGGCGTGGTTCGAGCGGGGCTCCGTCAATGTGACGCGAACGCTGATCTCACTCCGGCACCGCGATTTTCGCCTGCTGTTTTTCGGCACCAGCCTTTCCCACGTCGGCGATTTCATCCAAGCGATGGCGCAAAGCTGGCTGGTCTGGACCATGACCGGCTCGCCGTTCTTGCTCGGCGTCGTTGGTTTTTGCCAGGCCTTGCCCCGGCTGCTGCTCGGCGCGGTGGGCGGCGCCATCGTCGATCGCGTCGAGCGCCGCCGACTTTTGCTCTCGACACAAATCCTCGCCATGCTACAGGCATTCGTCTTCTGGGCGCTGGTCTACTTCGAAGGAATTCAATTCTGGCATGTGATGGTTTTGGTGCTGTTCCTCGGCACGGTGAACACCATCAATCAGACCGCGCGCCACTCGTTAATCAACAATCTCGTGCCGCGCGACGACCTCATGAACGCGATCGCGCTCAACTCTTCCATGGCCAATCTGGCCAAGATCGCCGGCCCATCCCTCGGCGGCGTGTTGATCAGCGTCATCGGCATTGCCGGTTGTTTGTTTGTCAACGCCGTGAGTTTTCTCGCGATCATTGTGACCCTGCTCGTCATGGTGTTTCCGCGGGTGAAATCGAAGAGTGATGAGGAGGCGCCGTTCTGGGAGGAGGTGCGTGAAGGCTATCGGTTTTTGCGCGGGCAGCGGCGGCTTTTCCCGCTTATTTTGCTGACCTATAGCGTCGCGCTGGTCGGTACTCCCTATACGCGTTTTCTTCCTGTATTCGCGACCGATGTCTTGCACGCCGGGCCCTCGACCTTCGGCTTGCTGCTCGCCGCGCCGGGGATCGGCGCGGTGGTCGCCGGCCTGGGCATCGCGTCGTTGGGCCGGCTGAGACGCCGATTGCACTTCGTCGCCATGAGCGTTTATGCGTTCTCCTTATTTCTTATTTTATTCTCGTTCTGTCGCTCATTGCCGTTATCCATGTTGTTTTTGGTGCTGGTTGGCGCGAGCAACATCGCCTTTCGCGCGGTGGCCAATTCCGTCGTGCAAATGGAAACGCCGCCCGATTTATTGGGCCGCATGCTGAGTTTGTTTTTCATGGACAAGGGCATGTGGTCTTTCGGCACGCTGTTCATCGGCAGCGTCGCCCATCTCGTCGGCACTCCGACAGCGATCGCGATCTCGGGGGTCGGCTGTGCCGTGGCCGCCACGGTGCTGCTCTACCAGCAGAGGCAAGCGCGAGAGACGCGGCTTGCCGAAGTGTCAAACCGGCGCATTGCGCAGTAGCCGCGCGGCGTCTTCGGGCGCAATCGAGTCCATGTGCACGGCTGTGCCCCATTCAAAGCCCGCCGCTCGCGTCATTTGCGGCAAGATTTCCAAGTGCCAGTGGTAGTGTTCACCGGCGGATTCTTCCGAGGAGGCGGAGTGAATCACATAGTTGAACGGCGGATTGTCGGTAACGCCGTTTAGTTTCACGATGACCGCTCGCAGGGTTTCCGCAAAAGCGGCGATCTCGTGCTCCGCGCTTTGCTCGAATCTTGGCGCGTGATTTTTGGGGACAATCCAGGTTTCATAGCCGAAGCGGGGCGCGTAGGGACAGAGGGCGACGAAGAACTCGGACTCGAAGACCAGACGGTGGCCCAGTTTACACTCGCGCCGGATGATATCGCAATAGATGCAGCGCCGTGTCGTTTCGAAGTGCCTGCGCGCGCCGCTGATTTCATCGCGAGCTTCGCGCGGCACAAATGGCAACGCGACCAGCTGGGAATGAATATGCTCGAAGGTCGCGCCCGCGCGCTCGCCATGATTCTTGTAAATGAACGCATAGCGCCAGCGCGGGTCGTTCCTTAGAGCGCCCAGGCGAACCTGATAGGCGCGGAGAATCCTTTCGAATTGCTCTTTGCGGAGCGCGCTCATCCGCACCACGTGCTCGGGGCTCTCGATGATCACTTCGTGGACGCCAAGGCCATTCATCGCTCGGTAAAGGCCGTCGTTTTTGCCGCTCCACTCACCGCCATCTTCCAGCGCCGGATATTTGTTGGCGACGACGCGCACGCGCCAGCCCGGTGAATTCCGTTCCGAGTTTGAATCCCGCTCCGCCCAGACTTCCGGCGGCGTCATGGCTTCGTTGCCGGCGCAAAACGGGCAGGACTCCGCGCGCGTTTGATTGCCGGGAACACGGATATGGCAGGGGCGAGAAGCCCTCGCGGAAGCGATAATCACCCAGCGGCCGGTAATGGGGTCTTGGCGAAATTCAGACATAGCATCGTTGTCCGGGAGTGCGGCTCACCCGCCGCTACCCGTTTATGGCCGAAAGCCCCTGGCGAAGAAATAAAATTCCGAGGAGCCCTGGCGGGTTGCTTCCGGCTTGGTGCGCTGCACCTCGGAAAAGTGTTGTTTAAGGGCCGCGCTGAACTCATGCAGGTCGTTGTTCATGAAACTCTTAAACAGCAGCGCGCCGCCGGGTCGCAGGAGCTGCACGGCGACGCTGAGAGCGAGACGGTTAAGTTCCACGGCGCGCGCCATATCCGCATCGCGAATGCCGCTCAACTTGGGCGCCATGTCCGAAATCACGGCGTCCGCAGGGCCGTCAAGCAGTTCCTTGGCTTTTGCCTGGACCTCACTCACGCGGGCGTCGCCGTGAAGCAAAGCGATATTGCGCTCGGGAAAAGGCTCAATCTCTTGCAAATCAACGCCGATGACTTTGCCCTTTGGACCGACGGCCCTGGCTGCGACTTGCAACCAGCCGCCGGGTGCGGCGCCGAGATCGACGACCTTGTCGCCGGGTCGCAGCAGGCGATAGCGCTGTTGTAGCTCGAGCAGCTTGTACGCGGCGCGCGAGCGATAGCCTTCCTGTTTGGCTTTCTTGTAGTAGCGGTCGCGCGGGTTGTAGCTCATCTCTTTGAATTAAACGTTAGTTCCCGCGGATGCTGGAAGCAACGCAGGGCAAAAAAAAGCCCAGCCTAAGAACGGCTGGGCTTCGGATTTCCGATGGGGAAGGCGAGTCAGCGCGCTCCTTTGACCTGAAACTCGACGCGCCGGTTGACCGCGCGCGCCCACTGGTTGTCCTGGTTGATCAGCGGCGCGTTTTCGCCGTTGCTGGCGGCGGACATGCGGCTCGGATCGATACCCTGAGCGGAAAGCTCGGTCATCACGGTTTGAGCGCGGCGTTGACCGAGCTTGCGATTGTATTCCTCGCTGCCGACCGCGTCGGTATTGCCTTCAACGACGACGGTGATATCAGTTTTTTCTTTTAAACGCTGAGCCGCCAAATAAACCTGCCCCTTGCCCAAGTCGGTGAGATCGGCCGAATCGAATCGAAACGCGACCGCCGGAAACACAACCTTTTCGACCTCGACCACTTTGGTGACTTCCTTCACCACGATCTTTTCGACCGGGACCTCGACGACTTTGACGGTTTCCACCGATGGCGCGGCTCTAGCTGTGGATGGTTCGGGTCCGACGCTGGTTTGATTGAGCGGGACTCTTTTGGCCGGGCCGTAATCATGGTACGGCTGCGGCTCAGCGAGTACCGGAGGATGAGGCCGGTGGCCGAAAACAGCCTCCTGCGGTTCGGTGGCGCTCACGATAAAATGAAACGGCCGAAAAACCACCCACTCCGCCAACCAGCCGACGGGATGCATCAAGTAAGCGGCGATTCGCAGTGGGTTCGATTGGCTATCATCATACTCGTCCGCCGCAAGTGCCGTTTTTGCGCCGACAGTCGAGGTTAGCGCGAGAGCTACGACAAAAGACCGAAAAATCGTCATAAATGCCCTCCTAGAGTCAAGCATGAGACACAAGTGTAGGGGCAAGGCGCTATTTTGTCAAATTTCCTCCGGGCACGCTTGGTTTGGCGGCAACTCAAGGGTAGTCTAGAAAAAGTTATTGGTTGCTGTAGCGCGAGCTTCTCTCAAACCGCTGGGGGTGCGGAGCCATGGCCATCACATGCGAAAAATCCGGGCGTGTCCTGTCGATTATTTGGGAGCGTCCGCCGCTAAACGTTTTCGATATTGCCTTGCTGGGCGAACTGGATCGAGCGCTTGCGTCTTGTGCTCGGCAAACCGATGTCGACGTGGTCGTCTTGCGCGGCGCGGGCGAGCGGGCTTTTTCAGCCGGCGTCGATATTCGTGATCATACGACGGAGAAAGTTCCGGAGATGCTCGAAGTCGTGCACGGCGTCATTCGGAAGCTCCTGGCTTTGCCCCAGGTGTCGGTTGCCGCCGTTCGCGGCGTTTGCCTGGGTGGCGGTTTGGAAATCGCCAGCTCCTGCGACTTAATCGTCGCGTCGGAGGAGAGTTCGTTTGCCACACCGGAGATTTACGTTGGTTGCTATCCGCCCGTCGCATTGGCGCGCTTTGCCGGCTTGATCGGCTATCATCGGGCCGCCGAAATGATCCTTACGGGCCGCCGTTTCTCGGCTCGAGAGGCGCAATCCATGGGGCTGATCAATCGCGTCGTTGCCGCAGATCAGGTGGAAGGCGGACTCGCTGCTCTCAAAGATGAGCTGCTGGGTAAAAGCGGCGCCGTGTTACGCCTGACGCTTCGCGGGCTGCGCGAACTTTCGCTGCAAGGTTTCAATCAGGCGCTGCGCCGCTCCGAGGAGATGTACTGCAACGAACTATTAAAAACCGCGGACGTAAGCGAGGGTGTCGCAGCTTTTTTAGAAAAGCGCCCACCCGTGTGGCGCCACGCTTGAGATTCGCACCGGCGCTGATTTTCAGGCAGCATGGTTTTTAAAGCCGCTAACCCTGTGATACCTTTCGGTGGATGGCTGATTTCGAAGTCAAGATTGCCACTGAGCCGAGGGAGATCGAACAAGCGCAGCGGCTTCGATTCGAGGTTTTCAATCTCGAGCTCAACAAGGGACTCAAGCAATCCTACGACCGTGGGTTGGACGTCGATGAGTTCGATCCTTTTTGCGACCATTTAATTGTCCGCGATCTCGGTGGTGGGGAGGTTGTCGGCACGTACCGGCTGCTGCGCGGCGTCCAGGCACGACAAAATATTGGCTTTTATTCGGAGAAAGAGTTCGATCTCTCGCGCATCAAGACACTCGACGGCGAGCTCATGGAGCTTGGTCGTTCGTGCTCGCGGCGGGATTTTCGCGACCGGGCGCTGATACCGCTCATGTGGGAGGCGATTACGGAACAGGTGCGCAAGCACAAGGTGCGCTACCTCTTCGGTTGCGGCAGTTTGTACACGACGGACCCGGCCGAAGTGAGCGCGGTCTACTCGCTGCTCAAAAGCAAATATTACGCGGCAGAGGCGTTTCGCGTGCGACCGGTCGGCAAGTGCGTTTTTCCGGGCATCACCGAGGAACCGTCCAGCGCCGATGAGCAGGGGTTATTTCAAAAACTGCCCAGCTTGATCAAAGGCTATTTGCGCATTGGCGCGCTCGTGTGCGGGCCGCCGGCGCTCGATCAAGAGTTCGGCACCGCGGATTTTTTTTTGCTCCTGGATTTTGGCAATTTAAAAGAAGAGTATCTCAAACGGCTGGGCCTGGCGGATATGAAGGTGGGCGATGCGCCTGCTTAAACTAACCGCATTCTTTTCACTTTGGGCGTTTTTCTTCGCCCTGGTGGCGACCGTTCACCTGTGGATATCTATTCTCGGGCTGCCCTACCGCTGGAAGATTGTCAGCCGGCTGAACCGAAATTTCACGCTGCTTTTGCGCCTCATTCTGGGCATCAAGGTGACGGTCGCCGGAGACGAGGGGCAATTGGAGCGTGGCGGTTACGTTATCATCGCCAACCACGTGAGTTACGTCGACGGCATTGTCCTCGGTAGTATTTTTCCGATCTTGTTCGTTTCCAAACGCGAGGTTAAGAACTGGCCGATCGTCGGTCAATGGAACGTGCTCTGCGGCACGATATTCATTAATCGGCAAAGAAAAGGGCTGGTGGGCGCGCTTATCCGAGAGCTGACGCGCAAGCTCAAGCAGGAGGCGAACATCCTCCTGTTTCCGGAAGGGACGTCGACCAACGGGGAAAAGATGCTGCCGTTTCAGACCGTGCCCTTGGCGGCGCCGCTGCGCAGCCGCTCGATCATCGTTCCCGTGACCGTGACGTACAAAGCGATCGACGAGCAGCCGGTGACCACGGCGAACCGAGACGGCGTCTATTGGTACGGCGACATGGAGTTTGTCACGCACTTTTGGAATCTGTTGGCGTTGCGCAGTGTCGAAGCACTGGTGACGATCCAGCCCAGGATCGAGTGTTTTCATTATCCGGACAATTCGGCGGGACGAAAAAAATTGGCCGAGGACTGTTACAACAGCGTGCTCGGCCGAAATTCGGCGCCGCAAGATGGCTCGGAAGATGAAGGCGAAAACGCCCCGGAAGGTTCGCCGAAGTTACTTTCCAGTTAGCTGCTTTTTGATGTTCTCGACAAATTCCTTCAGCATGGCATCAGCTTTTTTGCGGATGATCGGCTGACCGAACTCGCCGATCTTGCCGAGAATATTCACATCGGTTTCAACCATCAACTCAGTCTCATGGGCGCCGAGTTCTTTGAGGGTCATGCGGGTCTTGCCGCTGACGGCGCCGGCCGCCATGCGGTCCTTTGCTTCGGCGCGCAGCGCGGCGCACCAGGCCTGTTTGTTCTGCTCTTCCAGGATAATCTTGCCTTGCAGGTTCAACTTAATTGGACCCACCCGGACAACTAGCGCACCTTCGTAGGTGGTGTCGTCGATCTTGCTTACGGATTCAACGCCGGGCAGCGACTTGGCGACGCGCGGAACGTCCATCAAAAAATCCCAAAGCGGCTCGCGCGCCACGGGAATCTGCGCCGTCTGGCTAAATTTCACCGTCTTTTTTTACCTTTCTTTTTTACAGCTTTTTTCTTCGCCGGCTTCGGCGCGGGTTTGGCTTTCGCCTGCTGGCGGATATCGGCCAGTGCCTTTTCAAGCGCGCGCCGCACAAATACGCCGGCCATGTCCTTTTTGTAGGCCGCCGAGCCGCGGAAATCACTCACCGGATCGACGGCTTCTCTGGCTTTCGCGCCGGCTTCCGCAAAAGCTTCGGATTTGAGCGGCTGGCCGCGCAGCAAATCTTCGGCGGCTTTGGCGCGAATCGGCGTCACGCCGACGCTGCCGAGAGCGATGCGCACATCGGCGATGATTTTCTTGGTCTTGTCCAGAGTCAGGACAGCAGCGGCCGATACCGTGGCGTAGTCGTCCGCGGTCCGCGGCAGAAATTTGATATAGGCTGCGCCGGTGTTAGGCGCGAGTTTGGGCACCATGACTTCGGTGATGATTTCGTCCGGCTCGAGCACGGTTTCATAATAATCTTTGAAGAATTCATCGAGGGCAATCATCCGGCTGCCGTTGGCCGAGGTCGCTTTAACCGTGGCGCCCAGCGCAATTAAGCTCGGCGGCGGATCTTGATTGGGGTCGGCGTGGGCCAGACCTCCACCGACCGTCGCCATGTTGCGCACGCGCAGCGTGGCCACATGATGGTAGGTTTCGGCAAGCATGGGCAGGCGGCGGCGGATCAGCGAGGAGCTCTCGACTTCGCGGTGCGTGGCCAAGCCGCCGATGGAGATGCCGCCGTTCTTGAGCGCGATGGCGTTTAAGCCGCGCACGGAACGCAAACTCACCAGACAGCTCGGTCGGACCAGGCGCTGTTTCATCATGATCACCAGCGCAGTGCCCCCGGCAATGAGCTTGGCATCGCCGCCGAATTCTTTCAGCGCGGCGTTTACTTCTTTGAGGTTTTTCGGGGTGCGATATTCGAAGGGTATCATGGACGTTTCCTTATTTGGCGAATTGATGCGCTTTCTGGATCGATTCGATAATCTTGTAATACCCGGTGCAGCGGCAGAGATTGCCCATCATCCAATCTTTGATCTCGTCTTCGTTGGGCTTCGGATTCTCCGCGAGCAGCGCGGTGGCGGCGACGACTTGGCCGGGCGTGCAGATACCACATTGGAAGCCGCCGTATTGAATGAAACTTTTCTGCACCGGATTGAGCTCGCCGTTTTTCGCCAGGCCTTCGACCGTCGTGATGTCGTGCCCGTCGGCCATGACCGCCAGGGTCAAGCAGGTGCTGATCATGTCACCGTCCATCAGCACGGTGCAGGCGCCGCATACGCCGACGCTGCAGCCTTCCTTGGTGCCGGTGAGCCCAAGATCGTAACGCAGATAGTCGATCAACAGTCGGTTGGTCGGAACTTCGCCCTCGACGCGCTTGCCATTGACGCGCAATTTGATCTTCTTGTTCATCCCCGTTTCTTCCTCCAGTTTCTCTCGCGTGGCGATTAAAATACAGGCTGGAAAAACCTACTGAGGCTCTCTTATAGAAAGAAAACCCCGAAACTGCAAGCCGTTTTCTCCCCGGAGGCCGGATTAAATCGCCGATTAAATTTCGCCCTATTCGAGCTCTGGAATGCTAACGGCGCAGGCACTCGACGCGAGGGCAAGAAGCCGGAAATCTTAGTATTTTATTACCGTCCGAATGCTCTTTCCTAGGTGCATGAGATCGAACGCTTCGTTGATTCGCTCCAACGGCAAGGTGTGCGTAATCATCGGGTCGACTTTAATGCTGCCGCTTAGATACTTTTCGACATAGTCCGGTAACTGGGAGCGGCCTTTGACACCGCCGAATGCGGTGCCGCGCCAGACTCGGCCGGTGACGAGTTGAAACGGCCGGGTGCTGATTTCCTGGCCGGAACCGGCCACACCGATGATGATTGATTCGCCCCAACCCTTATGGCAGGACTCGAGCGCGGCGCGCATGGTTTTGACGTTACCGATGCACTCAAACGAATAGTCGACACCGCCGCCGGTCATCTCGATGAGCACTTCCGGGAGCGGCGGGCCGTTTTCTTCGGGCGCGACAAAATCCGTCGCGCCTAAATGCTTGGCCATTTCGAATTTTTGAGGATTGGTGTCGATGGCGATGATCCGTTCGGCCTTGGCCATCACCAGGCCTTGAATAACGCTCAGGCCGATACCGCCGAGCCCAAACACCGCAGCCGTCGACCCCGGGCGCACTTTGGCCGTATTCAAAACCGCCCCGATGCCCGTGGTGATGCCGCAGCCAAGCAGACAGACTTTATCGAGGGGTGCCGCTGGGTTTATCTTGGCGACGGCGATTTCCGGCAGGACGGTGTACTCCGAGAACGTCGACGTTCCCATGTAATGGAGGATCGGTTTCCCGTTCATAGAAAAGCGCGAAGTGCCGTCGGGCATCACGCCTTTGCCCTGCGTCACTCGAATGGCGCCGCAAAGATTGGTGCGGCCGGATTGGCAGAATTTGCATTTGCCGCATTCGGGAATGTAGAGCGGGATGACGTGATCGCCCGGTTTGGCTGATGTCACGCCGGCGCCTATTTCCATCACTACGGCGCCGCCTTCGTGGCCCATGATCGCGGGAAAAAGCCCCTCGGGATCTTGCCCCGAAAGCGTATAGGCATCCGTATGGCAAACGCCAGTGGCGACGACCTTCAGCAAGAGCTCGCCTTGCTTCGGGCCGGCGACGTCAACTTCTTCGATGACCAATGGCTTGCCGGCGGCCCAGGCCACCGCTGCTCGTGACTTCATAGCGACTCTCCTTGGGTCAACGAAATGAAAAGAATGCCCACCCCCCGCGTCGCCCAAGTCTTAACAAAATGAGCGAGATTTGAAAGAGCCGTAGGCGGACGCGCTGATGATTATGGGAGAGCGGCGATTTGCCGGCGCGGGTCGGCATTAGAACTTATAGATGAGCCGTGGACCGATGATGAAATAATTGAACCCGGCAGTCGAACCGGCGGCAAAGTTACCGCCTTCGGCATTGAGCTCGATGGTGAGATTGGACCAGGGTTTAACGCCGACGCTGCCGGAGCCACCGTGGACCAAATCGTCACCGGCGATGCCGTTCCGACGAAACGTCTGGTAACCGAAGTAACCTTCGAGGTAGGTGTAGAACAAACGGTTTTCGTAATAGAGCGAGGCAAAGGCGCGGTTTGCGATGTAGTTATTCGGGTCGAAATAACCGCTGCCGGTTTGCTTTTGAAAGTCGAGCAGGCGGAAGCGATGGCCTACGGTTATCCGCGGCGCGAGATAAATTGCGTACTGCGAAACGAGCTGTAACTCGTTGGCGTGGTTGCCGTCGGAAAAACTTTTGTATTGGTAGGCGCCGTGCACGGAAAATCGCTCGGTCAGGGGTTGCGTGATGTACATGCCCAGGTTGGTCATCCGGATGCGATTTTGGATCAATTCCGCTGTGTCCGTCAGGACTTCACGCGTTACATTGATACCCGTGCTGCCGCCGAACAGTTTGGCATCGATGCGCGCATGTCCGGCGGGAAAATTGGACGTGTGGCGATCCGCGAGCTGGGTAAATCCGAGCCCGACTCCGCCGGAGAACCTGTCGGTTAGACGAGAGTAAACTTTAAAGAGAAAATCTTCGGCGCGATTGTCCCGTGTGCCGTCCTTGGCGTCGGTATGGCGGTAATCGAGTCCATATTTCTGATTGCCGCCCCAAAGGCTGCCGGTAAGCGCATAGCGGCGCAATCGATTTCCATCTGAGTCGGTGTAATGGTTGTAGCGCGTTTCCATCGACGAAGCCGTTTCCCGGTCGATGGCTTCGGTCAAGCGCGCGAGCTCGCGTTTCTGCCGCGCGTTGGCTGGTTTCAGCAGGCGCAGATTTTCCACAGCGCTGGTGCGATCGCCCAAGGCGAGCTGCGAGCGCGCCAAGCCGACGCGCGCGTCAAAGTCATCATCGCGTGCGATGAGGTTGCGATAAATCGGCATAGCTTCGAGATAGCGCCCTTGCCACTGAAGCGCATCGGCTCTGACGAGAAGCGCGTCCTTGTGATCCGGGGCGTCGCGCAGAACCGCGTCGGCCTGGGTGATCGCTTCATCGAGCTCGCCGGACCACGACAGCACCCGCGCTAAGTGTGTGCGGGCGGCGATGTTTTTCTGCTCTTGGTTAAGAATGCGGCGCAATTCCGCTTCCGACTCCGGCAGCCGGTCCGCCCACGAGAGATAGATCGCCATACGGATTCGGTCGCTTGTCGAGAAAATCTCGGGACTCGCAGCCAGGGCCTTGGCGTACGCGTCAGCCGCTTGTTCCAGGTTGTCCTGAGCGACGAAAGCATCGCCAAGCTGCTTATTGAGCCGTCCCTGGGTTGCACGATCCGGAGTTGATGCGAGGCTTTTTTTAAGTTCTTCGATGGTCTGAGCGGATGATAAATGCGGCAGGAAAACAGCGAGGGCAACAAGGAGTATCGATGCTAAATTCATGAGAGATCGCGAAAGGGGAGTCTCTCGACCGCCCTAAGCCGGCAATCTTAACAGAACTTAGTTATAAAATATACAAAAAATTCGCGATGCGCCAATCGGACAAGAGACAACCGCGCAGGTTGCGAAGTTATCTGTCCGATGTGCTGTTTAAAAACGTCAGATCAAGAGTGAGTTAGAGACCGGCGCGCTGGAGGCAACTACCATTTTTTCGCTAAACCCAAGAGCTCCTGGCTGTAGCCGATGACGCAGATCGGTGACATGAGTATTTGGTAGACCAGCATGTAGATGACAAAGCCGACGAAGTTCTGCCGCACTCGAAGGCCGAGCTCTTGGAATACCGCCTTTTGTTTCTTGTACATGACGAACACGATCAGAAATGCCAGCGGCAGCACCAGCAGCGTCGACGGACCGACGATGTAAAAATGGCCAAACAGAGCGAGAATCACGCCCGGCAGGAAGACGAAAGCGTAAAACAAGTCGATGAACGGAATGATGAAATCGATGCCGACAAAAAAGGAAGACAGCCGAGAATTGCTCCAGACCAGCTGGCCGTGCTGCTTTAAACCTTCGATCATGCCGCGCGCCCAGCGCTTGCGCTGGCGGTAGAAACCCCTGATGGATTCCGGGGCGGCTGTAAAGCCGATCGCCGTCGGTTCAAAACCGATGCGCCAGCCGCTTTTGATCAGCGACCAGGTGAGGACGATGTCTTCACCGATAACCGCCGGCCATCCTCGATGCGCTTTCACCACTTTGGTGCGAAACGCGCTGAACGCGCCCTGGGCGACGAGGGTGCCTTGATAGAGGGATTGCTGCCGTTTGGCGGACGCGATTCCGGTGAAGTAATCCCACTCCTGGAGGCGGGTCATAAATGTCGATCGCGAATTTTTTACCAACACGCACCCGGCAACTGCCGCCGTGTCGGCAGGATCGGTCAAAAAGCGCGCGACGATGCGGCGCAGCGCCTGCGGATGCAAAAACGTATCGGCGTCGATGCAGACGACGATATCCTGGGTCACGTATTGGAGACCTTGGTTGAGCGCATTCGCTTTGCCGCCGTGATGAGCTTGGATAATTTTCAAGTTGTCGAGATCGAATGAGCGCAAGGTTTCGACAGTTCCGTCGGTCGAGCCATCGTCCACGACAATGATCTCAATCTCCCCGGGGTAGTCTTGACCCTTGATCCCGCGAAAGGTTTCGGCGATATTCTGCGCCTCGTTGTAGGCGGCGATCAGCAGGGTAATCTTGGGGAAGTTCATATCGAGCGTGAGCGTCGGCGGACGATCGAGCGTGACGCTCGAAAGAATATGCGCATTCAGAAAACCCGGCAGCAGCGCGATGAAGAAAATAATGATGAACGCGGATTCGTGACCCACCACTTGCGAGAGGTCGTTTAACCAGTGCTGGGCGAGAATCCACGAGGCGGCGACCCAGGACAGCGCAAACGTCGTCGAGATCAAAAATTTGGCTTTGACCGGGAGATAAAAGGTCCGCTTGTCTTGCCGTGGAGTAATCGCCGTTCCGCGGGCGTTCTCGTCATCGGGAAATACCTCCGGGCGCGCGGGATTTTGCCAGTCGCCGCCACTGGGGGGATATGAAATCGGCTCGCTGGGCCCGGGCCGGGTCAAATGTTCGTCGGAATTTAGGGGAACCATTAAAGTGTCCTTGCTCGATATAAAATGTCCGGTGTCTTCCGGGTACTTGGCATAGAGAGCAACTCACGTACCACTAGGTGAAAGCGTGGCTCTGGTCATTTGCGGGAATGTACAAGGCGGCATCGCTGCAGTTGATTTGCTGTCAATTTGTCAACGCTGACAATGGTTGTAGATTCGTGACACTCTCTCCGTCGGATGGTTTGAAATGACGGAATGTGATTGAGATAAGTCAAAACGAGACAAGGCACCGCCGGAGAGAATACCCGGTCATTTTCGGCCCGCCTTTGGTCTCCCAAGTATTCAGCGCGATCTGCTGTTGCATTTCCTGGGGAGTTTGTGGGAAGAACAAGAAAAACATTTTGCGGAGGTGCCGTATGATTCTTGAGATGAGGACCTATGTGCTGAAACCGGGGGCAACCCATAATTTTGTCGAACGCTTTGCCGAAGGACTGACGGCGCGATTGCAATTTTCCAAGTTGCTCGGGCTTTGGACCTCTGAAGTGGGCGGGCTAAACCGAGTGGTGCATGTTTGGCCTTACGAAAGTTTCGCGGATCGCGAGCGCATCGGCGCCGAAGCGAGAAAGACCGGCAAGTGGCCGCCCAAGACACAAGAGTTTATCGTCACTCAGGAAAACAAGATCATCCAGCCGGCGCCTTTTTCGCCGCCGTTGCCCGAACGCAAGCTCGGTGAGGTCTACGAGTTTCGCACCTACACCTATCAGCCCGGCACCATGCCCACCGTGCTCGAGCGCTTCGGCAAAGTCATCCCCGCGCGCACCAAGATCTCGCCGCTGGTATTCGCCGGGCAAACGATGATCGGCCCGCTCAATCAATATATTCACGTTTGGGTTTACAAAGATGGCGGCGAGCGCGAGCGATTGCGTGCCGAGGCCACTAAGACGGTGGAAGGATGGCCGCCGCCGACGCGCGAATTCCTCGTCGCGCAGGAAAATATGCTCCTCACCCCTGCGCCGTGCGCGCCGTTTAAATGATGCCCGAGGAATAAATTTGCGCGCGGATGACCCGCGCGTCGATTATTGAAGAGGGAGGTTTGACAACCTCCCTCTTTGTTTATAGCGACACTGTCCGGAGGTTTCCAATGCGGGCTGAGATTTGTCCTGGAAGCCGGGCAAATGTTTCGTCACACGATTGATCGCCATGCTGTACAAATCCCTGCTTCGCCCCTTGATGTTTCGCAAAGATCCGGAAGCAAGCCACGAAATGATCCTCGGGCTGTTGGCCAAGACCGAAGGGTTCTCCGGCATTCTTGAAAAAATCTACAACGTGGACGACGCGCGCCTGACCGTAAAAATCGGCTCGCTGCGATTCGCCAACCCCGTGGGGCTGGCCGGCGGCTTCGACAAGAACGCGATCGCACCGCGCACAATTGCCAGTTTTGGTTTCGGTTTCATGGAGATCGGCGCGATCACCGCGCAGGCCCAGCCCGGCAATCCCAAGCCTCGCCTTTATCGGTTGCCCGAAGACGCCGCGTTGATCAATCGACTCGGTTTCAACAACCAGGGCGCCGCCGCGATTGCGGCCAAGCTCGAACACATGCGCGCGCGCGGTGGCCTGCCGAAAATTCCCCTCGGCATGAACATCGGCCGGACAAAGATTGTCGAAACGAAAGACGCTGTGGCTGACTTCCTGGCCTGCTTCGAGCGGCTGTATCGTCACGGCGATTTTTTTACGTTGAACGTCAGCTCGCCTAACACGCCCCATTTGCGCGACTTGCAAGAGAAGAATCTCTTGCGCGAATTGCTTTCGGCAGTGCAGGAGAAGAATCGCGAATTCGCCGCGCGCGTGAAGACCGAGCTCAAGCCGGTGTTCGTGAAAATCGCTCCGGATATGGAGTTTTCTCAGCTTGATGAAATTATTGACGTCGCAGCGTCGGCGCAACTCGCCGGCATCGTCGCCACCAATGCAACGGCCTTCATGCGGGAAAAACTAAAGTCGCCGAACGGCCGTGAGCCCGGTGGACTGAGTGGCCGACCCATCACCGCGAAAGTGACCTCGTTCGTTTCGCACATCTATCAACAAACCAGAGGACAGCTTCCCATCATCGGCGTCGGCGGCATTTTCAATGCGGCAGATGCCTATGAAAAAATCAAAGCCGGCGCGAGCGCGGTGCAGATTTATACCGGTTGGATTTACGAAGGGCCGGGCGCGGTGAAGCGGATCAATCAGGGATTGGCCCGGTTGCTTGAACGGGACGGATTAAAGCACATCTCGGAAGCCGTGGGCGGCGCCGCGAAAAACTGATCAGACCCGTTCTTTCAGACGCGCCGGAGTGGCGCGCCGGTTTGCGATCGCCGGTTCAGGCTGTTCTTGCCAGGGCACAAACGCGGTGTTTTGGGCGTGTTTTCCGAGCAGGCTGGCTCCGGTATCGTCGCCGGCAAGCTCGAGTAATTCCGGGAACAACTCGCGGCGAAACAACAGAGGGCCATGCGGTTGGCCGGCCACGGTTGCCGCGATGATCGATGCCACGCTTGTTTTGAACCTTTCAATCATTGCGTTAATCAGTGCCGTGGCGGCGACTGGCGATTCGCTCGCAACAAACATCACGCCGTCACTGCGCGGGTGGCTCGCCCACAAACCTGCGATGACCGAACTACTCTGCCCGCGGAAAGCCGCAAGCTGATGCCAAAAGAGCCGTCTGTCCTTTAGTTGAATAGCGCGGCGCGCCTGCGCAAGATTGTCCGTGATGCAAATCACTTCATCGACGTCAGAGGCGAGAACGGCCTCCAAAATAGATTGGAGCACGGACTTAGCGGAGTCTTGTTCGCCGGTCTGTCGGGCGCACCCGACGGCCAGTACGGCGGCAGAAATCATATCGAATGTACCCGAATGTCTTTCCGCAAGAAGTTGTATCCCCGTTGCGGCACCGTGACCGCAAGTAGCTGCCTCACCGAACGGATGATTCTTGGTCCAAGTCGGTGGCGCGCACTGGCTTGATTCAATTGTTGTTTCAGTATCGCTTCAAAGATTGAGTTTCAAGCAAAATTGCCACAAAGTTGAAAATAGTTTCGGTTCGCCAACGCTCACTTGAAAGCACCCCTTCTTTTGGCTAACGTCCGAGCATGTCGCGCTCCTTCAGCATCGAAGTCGCCAAAGATTATTTCAATTTTGCGTCGGCGCATTTCTTGATCTTCGCCGACGGCAGGCGGGAGCCGCTGCACGGCCACAACTATCAGGTTTCGGTCGCCATGGAGGGCGACCTTGACCCGGCCGGCGTGGTTCTCGACTTCATAACATTCAAGCCGCTGGTCAAGCGCATTTGCGACAGTCTGGATCATCGCACCCTTATTCAAACCGAGAGCCCCGCCATTAAAGTGCGCGCCCGCCGTCAGGAAGTCGAGGTCCGCTACGGGAAACAGAAAATTATTTTGCCAAAGCAGGACGTTATCTTGCTGCCGCTAAAAAACACCAGCACGGAGCTGCTGGCGGAGCATATCGCCGGGCGGATCCGCGCCCAGGTGCGGCGCAAGTTTCTACGCACTTCGATTCGTTTCATGGAAGTCGGCGTTGAAGAGGCGCGCGGGCAGCGCGGGTTTTATCGCGGCGAGTTTTAGCGCCTGCGGCGCCTGTTCGAGCATCAAAGTTCAACGGCGGGTGCCGACTTTGAACCTTGAACTTTGAACCGGAAATGCATCCGCGGCGACAAAACGTTTACGCGCGCGGCTAATCCGAGTTTGCCAACACCCAGCGCGCGACATCATCGTGCCGCGCGAACCACACATCGGGGAAACCTTTCATATAGCGCAATAGGTCATGCAGCATCGCCGACATCAGCGGCCGCCCGCCGAAGTGCGTGTGCACGGTGAGATTGATTAACGACGGCGCCTCGTGTTTGTGGAGATAGTCGAAAGTGTCTTTGTACACATTGTAAAAATCCCGCGGGCTGGAGCGTAGCGTGCGGTTGTCGGTAAAATCGCTGTGCGCGATGGCGACGAGTTTGCCCTGCGCTGTCTCGCGCACGTAAGGCAAATCGGTGTCGTTGTAATCCCCATGCCAAAGAAAGCCTTCCTGGGCGAGTAAACCCGCCGTGTTTACGGTGGGCGCCGCGACCGGACTGAACCAGCCGACCGGAGCGGTTCCCACAGCGCCTTCAATGATTCGCTTGCATCTTTGAATGAGTTCGTGCTCGTCGGTGGGCGACAGATACGGCAGAATCAGATCTTGAGTGTACGAATGTCCGGCGATTTCGTGGCCGCGCGCGGCCAAGGCCTTCACGGCTTCGGGAAAAACCTCCGCCGCTTTGGCGTTAAGACAAACCGTCGCCTTGATCTCCGTGTCGTCGAGAATTCGCATAAAACGCCAGATGCCGGTCTTGCCGCCGTACTGCGACCAGGAGATTCCGAGCAGATCCGGCGTGCCGGGATTGAGCGACGTCGTCATCGGTGAATAGGGCGGCGACTTTCCCTCGGACCAGACTTCGAACATGACGGTGACCATGACCGTGAGTTTCTTGTGATCCGGCCAGTTGGCAATGACGTTTCCCATCAGCGTACGTAACTGACGTGGGCTCAGGCAGCGAAACCGCGGCGCCAGAGCCCGGCAACGTTTTCAAGATCCGCGGCGGGAATATCGGCCTCGGCCCCCGAGGAGTTCTCGCGCATCTGCTCGGCATTGCGCGCCCCGGGAATGACGATGCTGACGGCGGGATGCGCGATGCAGAACGCGATCGCCGCCTGGCCGAGGGTTTTGATCGGTCCGTGCACCAGAAATTTCAATTGTTCCGCTTTGGCGAGATCCCTGGCGAACGCTTCGCCCTTGAAGCTACGCGCGCGCACGTCTTCGCCTTGAAATCGAACCTCGTCGGCCTGCGTCAGTTTTCCGGTCAGGATACCCCGCTTCAGCGGTATGCGGGCGATAATGCCGACGTTTGCCTGTTGCGCCAACGGAAAGATTTTCTCAGCCGGTTCCTGCGTCAACAAATTGTATTCAACCTGAACCGTTTCGGAGCGGCCGTCTTTGACCGCGGCGATGCCTTCTTCCATCGTATTGATCGACACGCCGTAGTGACGGATTTTTCCAGCTTGCTTCGCTCGCTCGAGAACTTCCCACACGGCGCCGCGTTCGATCACGTCAACGGTGGGATTGTGTAGCTGGTAAAGATCAATGTAGTCGGTTTGCAGCCGCTGGAGACTTTCGTCCAGCACTCGACTGATGTAATCCGGCTCGAAAATGCGTTTGCCGCGATTCGGACCGGTCATGACATTGCCGCCCTTGGTGGCGAGAATGACTTTGTCACGCCGTCCTTTGAGTGCGTTGCCGAGCAGCGTTTCGGAATAGCCCGCGCCGTAGGCATCCGAGGTATCGATAAAATTGACGCCGAGATCGAGGGCGGTGTCGATGGCGCTCAGCGATTCGGAGTCCTTCATCGGACCAAAGTGGCCCGCATGGACCATGGTGCCAAGTCCAACGACGCTGATGCGCAAACCAGTTTTGCCGAGTTCTCTGTATTTCATGGGCTCAAGATATGACAGCTTGGCGATCGCTCGCAAGTGCTGCGACAGATCGTTAAAGCACGTTTACGCCTGTTTGCATTTGCAAGTTCGCACTCCATCGATCCAACGACATTGACAACCCGGCGCCAATTCCTTACATTTCAGCGACAAACCCACCGATCCCTGAGCGGGCGTAATTCAGTGGTAGAATGCCAGCTTCCCAAGCTGGACGTCGCCGGTTCGACCCCGGTCGCCCGCTCCAAAATTCTCTACCCCAGCTACAAGCCAACTATCCGTGCGCCGGTTACAAAGCTTTCTTCAAACGTCTCGACCGACCGATGATGATGGCCAACTTGTTACGCCAGCGCCGCTACGCCGACGAGGTGATGGGGATGTTGGCGCAGGAAGAGACGGCGAAATACGCCAACGTTGGCCGCAACGATGTTTGTCCGTGCGGCAGCGGTAAGAAGCTCAAGCGCGGTCATGGAGGAGTGTTGAGGGACGAGTGACGAGGAATGCAATCAACGAGAGCAAACGGAGTCACAGAAGTTTTTTGAAAATCTCTATTTCCTCTGTTGCCTCCTGTCGCCGCGGTCGATACGTTCGACCTCGAATACTTGCCCCGACTCGATGCCATCGCGCTGGCGAATTTCGGCAGGGAGAATAATCTGGCCTTTCGTGGAAACGGTGGTTTTCATGTTGGGTTGGGTAAGATAATGTCTTACCTAACTCGGAAAGATTGCGCCCATATTCTAAATACCACTAAAAATCGCCCGGGGCCGATAGGGATCACAGCTGCTCTTTTACCGGAAAGGCGAAGAGTTCGAATAGCCGCTCGAAGATGCTGCGGGAATTCCAATCGTCATAGGTGATTTTTTTTGAGTACTTCAAGTCTTCTCGAAAGATTTCTTCGAGCCGCTGCGCCAGGGGAACATCATAAACGGTGAGGTTGATCTCCTGGTTCAGCGCAAAAGATCGATTGTCCAAATTGCTGCTGCCGATGGTTGCCCAGATCCCGTCGATGACCATCGTCTTGGCGTGCAGGAGGGCCGCCTGATACTCGAATATCTCGGCGCCGCCGAGCAGCAGGCGACCGTAGTGGCCGCGGCTCGTAGCGGACGTGAGCTGGCTGTCGATCTTCCCGGGCACCAGGACAACGACGTTAACGCCGCGCGCGGCCGCCTTCAGCAAGGCCTCAGTCATCACATCGTCCGGAATGAAGTAGGGATTGGTGATTAGAATCGATTTTCGCGCCGAGTTGATCGACAGCAAAAAAAGCAGGTAATTCTGAAAACTGCCGCCGGCCGGCGAGCTACTAACGATTTGTGCCGGCACTTTTCCGACCGGTTCGAGGCGCGGGAAATAGCCTTCGCCGCCAATGGCAATGGCGGTGGTCTCGAGCCAGCTTTCGGCAAACGCCGCCTGCAGGAACTTCACCGCCGGGCCTTCGATTCGCGCATTGGTGTCGCGCCAGTGTTCCTCGGTGCGTCCGTTACCTTTCCAGCTGTCGCTTATTCCATAACCACCGGTGAAACCTATCTTCCCGTCGACGACCAGAATGCGGCGGTGATTGCGATAGTTATATTGCAGCAGCTTCCACGGAAAAATGATCGACGGCGCTTCAATCCGGCGAAAAAACTCCACGTGGCATCCAGCGTCGCGCATCAAACCCAGGATTTCAGCCGGTATACGACCCGATCCATGACTGTCGAGTAAAATGTCTGCCTCGACCCCGGCGCGGCAACGCTCCGCAAAGGCTTCGGCAAACTCCTTTGCCAGAGAACCACCTTCAAAGAGATACTGAGCAAAAGTGATGGTGGACTTTGCGGCCCTGATGTCCCGCAACATGGCAGGATACGTGTCATCGCCATTGAGCAAAATGTCGATGCGGTTCCCACCGACTATCGATGCGTCGGTGTGCGCTTCAATGGTCGGGAAAAAAGTTGCCTCGCCGAGCCGAATGTCGGGCATGCGCTCCACGGAAATGACCTTGGCGCACCCGGCAACCATAAAAACAATTACGAAGAAACGATTCAGTCGTTTCATAAACAAAAATTCCGGAAAGATAATTGACGGAAACACTTGAAGATTGCAACCGCCCGGAACTTTTGGAGGCATTCACAACAACCCTTGTTCCGTGCCGGAATAGAGCAGCCTGCGAAAAAAAGCTTTTCAGCGGCCATTGATAAAATCAGTCATTTTGGGCAACAGTGGAAATGCGAAACCGATTCATTCTCGTTGATTCCAGCCGGTTTCGTATTGAATCGCTGCGGGTCATATCCCCGCAGCTTGCTGCGTTAAGTTGATTTCTTTCCGAAGACCGTCATTCCCGCATGTTTTAAGCGGGAATCCAGGCGGATCCGGAACTGGACCCCCGATAGTAACATTTGGGGGTGACGCCTTTGGAATACTTTCCGTCGCGTTCTTGTGATTCCCCGCAGCCTGCTGCGGGGTAGTGCATTTACTGGATGGTAAAACACCGCTGGATTGACTGAATCATGCGGCACCGCAAAAACCATTTCGCGCGAACCACGATCAGTTTGCTGCTGCTATTGCTTCTCGCCGTTGGCATCAGCTCTGCTCAAACAAAGAGAATAACGCTGGGCTATTCCACGGTCGGCCCGGCCGGAACGGGCTTGTGGATGGCGAAGGAGATCGGTGCCTTCGGGAAATATGGCATCGAAGCCGATCTGATTTTCATTTCCGCCGGGCCCATCGTCGTCCAAGCGCTATTGGGAGGAGACTTGCAGGCCGGATTGGCCGCGACCAACGCCGTCATCGCAGCGATTTCCGGCGGCGCCGGGCTGGTCTCGGTGATGAGCCTGGTAAATCGTCCTTATTACCGGTTGTGGGTCCAGCCGGAAATCACCCTGATCGACGAGTTACGCGGCAAAACCTTGGGCGTGTCGCGTTTCGGCTCGGTCACCGACAATCTCACTCGCATTCTTTTGCGCAAATATAAACTCGACAACCTGGTGACGGTTCGCCAACTCGGCGGCACGACCGAGATGGCGGCGGCTTTCCAGCAACGGCAAATTGCCGGCGCGGTCATCTCCGCGCTGCGCGTCAACGCGCCGAGGCGCATGCTCATCGACCTGGCCGATCTCGACATTCTCTACTCCAATGTGGTGATCGCCGTGGCGCGCGACTACCAGCGCCGGTCGCCCGAGACGGTCGAAGCCATGGTGCGGGCCTACCTGGAAGGGGTTGCGGCGGCCTACCATCAGAAGGAAAGGGCGCTCAAGGTGATCCAGAAATACACCCGGCTCCAGGATCCGAAGCTGATCGACGAGCTTTATACCGACGCCGTTAAATTTCTCGACCGCACGCCGCGTGTTGAAGCTGCCGCCATCGCTCCCATTGTGGAATTCATGGGGAAAAAACCGATTGCCGTGGAAACCATTGCCGATAACTCGATTATCGACCGGCTGGTGCGCGAAGGTTTTATCGACAAACTTTACGCCAAGCATTGATTCGATATAAAGTCTCCATGGGACGCCATCAGGTCGGACTGAATCCGCCGGTCATCGAGTCATAAGGCCAAGGAGAACACAATGTTAAATACAGCTAAACGCTATCTCGCTGTCGTCGCCAGCGCCGCCCTGCTCGTCGGCGGGGTCACCGCCGCGCAGGCGCAGGATATTTTCAAAGACAAGACTCTGACTTTCATTGTCGGTTACTCTCCCGGCGGCACCTACGATCAATACACGCGCTTGATTGCGCGGCATATCAGCAAATATCTGCCGGGAAATCCGACGAGAATAGTCGAAAACATGCCCGGCGCCGGCGGTATTATAGCCGCCAACCATCTTTACAATCGCGCAAAACCGGATGGGCTGACCGTGGCGGCCTGGGCCTCGCCGTTGATCTTGCAGCACGTTATGGGAAACGACGCGATCAAGATCGACGGGAGAAAGGTCGGCTGGGTCGGCATTCCAGGCCCCTACGATACCGCCTGTCACTTCAGCCAGGCCAGCGGCATCAGAACGATGGACGATTGGATCAACTCCAAACGGCCGCTCAAAATCTCCTCCATCGGACCGGGCACGAGCCTTTCCGATGTACCCAAGCTGCTCAAAGCCGCGCTCAACCTGCCTCTGGAAATGGTTGAAGGTTACAAGGGCGGCGCCGAGGCGCGCCTCGCGGTCGAAAGCGGCGAGGTCGACGGCCTTTGTGCCTCATGGCAAGCGACCAAGGTCACCTGGCGCAGCCAGATGGAAGCTGGGAAAATTCGCGTCGTGCTGCAAGCCACGCTCAGATCGCATCCTGATTTGAAAAAAGTGCCGCTGGCGATCAACTATGCCAAGACTGATGCGGCACGTACCCTTCTGAAAGTGGCCGACAATGTTCACGTCTATCAGTTTCCCTATTCGGTCGCTCCCGGCACGCCGCCGGATCGCCTGAAACTTCTTCAACAAGCTTTTGTTAAAACACTGCGCGACCGCGATCTCCTTGCGGAAGCGAAAAAATCTGACTTGGAAGTCGCGCCCATTGATGGGCCGACAACGGCGAAGACATTCGCAGGTTTGTATGATCTCAACCCGGCGCTTGTTGCCCAACTGAAGGAAATCTTGATACCGAAAAAATAGTGTCGTGACTCTTATTTTATCATTTCGCCTGTGCATACCCCTACCTCTGTCCTCCCCCGCGCGCGGGGGAGGATGTAAGGAGGGGGAACGCGCCAACAACTCCCAACCTGCAACGGAACAATTTCACAGCATATCAATATGAAAAAAGTCGTCGTCACCGGCGGCAGCGGGAGACTGGGACAGTTCGTTATCCGCGACCTGATCGCGCACGATTATCAAGTCCTCAGCCTCGACAAGGTTCCGCCGCGGGAAAAGTTGTGTACGAGCTGGCTCGCCGATTTGTGCCACTCCGGCGATCTTTTCGAAGCGCTGAAGGACGCCTACGGCATCATTCATCTCGGCGCCTACCAGGCGCCCAACCTCGCGCCGGATGCGGAAACCTTGAGCAACAATGTTTCGGCAACGTACAACGTGCTGCGCGCTGCGGCGAATATGGAAGTTAGAAAAATCGTCATCGCATCGAGCACGGCGGCATTCGGATTTATCTACGCCAAGAAACTCTGGGCGCCGGACTATCTGCCCCTCGATGAAAATCACCCATCGACACCGCAAGACTCCTACGGGCTTTCCAAAGTGCTCGGCGAGCAGATCGCCGGCTCGATTGTTTCTTTCCATAAAGACCTGACCGTCAGCAGCCTGCGCTTTCCCGGGGTCAATTTCGATCTCTCCTACGAGAGCTTTCGCGAGCGCTGGCGCAACCCCGCGTCGCGGGCGAGTGGGTTTTGGACTTATATCGACGCGCGCGATGCGGCGGCTACTTGCCGCTTGGCAGTTGAGGCAAAATTCGCAGGACACGAAGTCTTCATCGCCTCGGCGCCGAAGAACTGCATGATCCAACCAACACTTGAACTGGTGAAAAAATATCTGCCCCACGGGGCCAGGATCAAGAAAATTGCCGGGACGCACTGGAGTTGCGTCGATTCCGTCAAAGCGCGGCGCATGCTCGGATTCAAACCCGAACATATCTGGCAGGATTATCTCGAAGAAGGACGACCGAGGCACCGCTAGGCGGCCCGCCATCTGCGGCTCGCTCACCCGCATGCGAGTCATGGTAAATTTCGCGACCGTCGGAAAAGTTAGTTGCGTTCGTGCTTGACGCCGAGCGGTCACTTCAACTAGCGTTGGGCGAGCTTCCGGTCCGGAGCCTTTATCCCAAGGAGACGTGGACAATGATCAAAACGGTTTTTAAGTTCGGCTTAGTCGTTGCCTGGATCTGCATTGGCGCTCAAGCCCCCTCGGCGCAAAGCAATTTTTACGAAGGTAAAACGATCCGCATCATCGTCGGCTTTTCGCCCGGCGGCGGCTATGATGCCTTGGCGCGCATGCTGTCGCGCCACATGCCCAAGTACATTCCCGGTCATCCGACCATTCTCGTCGAGAACATGACCGGCGCCGGCAGTTTGCTCGCCGCCAGTCATGTCTTCAAAGTCGCCAAGCCCGACGGGCTCACCTTCGGCCATTTTAGCGGAGGATTCGCCTACAGTCAGTTGATGAACCAACCCGGGATAGAATTCGACGTGCAAAAATTCGTCTTTCTTGGCGCGGTGGCCCGCGATGAGAGCGCGATTGCTTTGACCAAAGCCAGCGGTATCAACAGCATGGAAAAATGGTTCGCCGCAAAGACTCCGGTGAAGCTTGGCACGACCGGCCCGGGCGCGTTTGGCACCGACAATGTCGTCAAAGTTATCAAAGCAGCGCTCAACCTGCCTATCCAGGTGATCTCCGGTTACAAAGGCACTGCGGACATGCGCCTTGCCGCCGAGGGTGGCGAGCTCGACGGCACAACTTGGGGTTGGGATTCGATGCGCGGCACATGGCAGAAAGCGATCGAATCGGGCACGGTCGTGATCGTGCTGCAAACGGTACCCAAAGCATTTCCCGATTTGCCCAAGGTTCCGCTCGCCATCGATCTCGCCAAGACAGCGGAAGCGAAACAACTGATCGAATACGGCATTCACTATCCGAGCAAGATCACCAAGACTCTGGCGCTGCCGCCGGGAACGCCGAACGATCGCGCGCAGATTTTGCAGAAGGCAATACAGGAAACCGTCAAAGATCCTGAATTCATCGCAGAGGCGGACAAAGCGAAGATCGGGCTCGCGCCGGTGACCGCCGACGATATGAAAAAGACCGTGGAGGGTATTTTCAAACTGGAGCCGGGCCTGGTCGCGAAGTTAAAGGCCATTCTCTTTTAGCAGGCTGCTGAAAGGTTCGGAATGCTTCGAGAGCGTCAGACTTCGACAAACTCAGCAGAGTGGAACATTCTTAACGTTTAAATCCCCTCCGTTCGTCCTGAGCCACGTCGAAGGACTCCGAGGGTTTTCTAGATCCGCCGAGATCGCACACGGACTATGACACGTAAAAATTGCCGAAGAGACAAGGAACTTTTTATGTTTCTGCACTATTTTCGCCTTGCTCTACTCGCAGCGGTTATTTCTTCTCTCCTCGGCGGCGCCGATCTTGGCGCGCAGCAGCCGGTGAAATCTTCCTTTGACGAAAAGACCGTCGGGGATTTTTACCGCGGCAAAACCATCCGGATCATTATCGGCTCCGGAGCGGGCGGCACCTACGACATCTACTCGCGACTCCTGGCGAAGCATATGCCGAAGTTTATTCCTGGTAATCCGACGCTGCTGGTGGTCCCGCGGGCCGGCGCCGGCGGACTGATCGCCGCCAACGCCGTTTACAATTCGGAACCCAAGGACGGCACCGTCATCGGCTCGTTCGGCGAAACCTTTGTCCTGCGCCAGGCCATAGGCGCGACCGGCATACAGTTCGATTCCGCCAAGTATCAATGGCTCGGCGCCGCCATTAACGCTCCCCTCGCCTGTGTGGCACGCACCGACTCCGCCGTCGCCACTTTTCAGGACGTCATCGGCGGCAAGCCTTTCACCGTCGGCACCATGGCGCCGGGAAGCACGATCTATGACACGCCCGCAGTACTCAACGCCGCATTCAACATTCAGATGAAACTCGTGCGCGGCTTCGAAGGCGTGGCGACGATCGTCAATGCTACCGAAAGCAAAGAGGTGGATGGTTACTGCGCGAGCTGGCTCGCGATGTTGACGACGGGACGCCACCTGCCGCTCATCGACGGCGGCGTTATCAAACCGATTCTCATCATGGGCGACAAGACGCCGGATCATCCGCTGTTAAAACGCGTCCCGGCCGCCGAATCGCTGGCCAAGAACGAGGAAGCAAGGCAGTTACTGCGCGCGATGAACGCGCCGTCACAGATCACCAATCCTTACGTCGTCCATCCGGAGGTTCCGAAGGACCGAGTCGAAGCGTTACGCAAAGCCTTCCTGGCGACATTCAACGATCCGGAGTTTCTCGCCGACACAAAGAAGAGCAAGATCGAATTTACCCCGAGCAGCGGCGAGAGGACCACGCAAGTCGTCCAATCGATTCTCAATACACCCGCGGCCGTGTTGGCAAGGATGAAAAAAATACTCGTCGAGTAGGTTCGCCAATTCGCAGCGCCTCAGTTAGTACGATCCAATGAAGTTCGGCACGCATATTCTTCCCACCTACATGCCGGAGGTTGACGGCGCATTGGCGGATTTCTATCGCGGCATGTTCGAGCAGATCGTCGAGATCGAAAAGCTCGGCTTCGACCACGCCTGGGTCACCGAGCATCATTTTAGCGGGTACGGCGGCACGCTGCCTCATCCTCCAACTTTTTTATCGGCCGTGGCGCAAATGACTTCGCGCATTCGTCTCGGGGTTGCCGTGGCCGTGCTGCCGCTGCACCGTCCCATCGATCTCGCCGAGGCCTACGCGATGGCCGACGTCGTCTCCAACGGCCGCATCGATTTCGGTATCGGCAAAGGCAGCGAGCCGGTGGAGTATCGGAAGTTTGGCGCGAACCAGGATGAAGCGACGCGGCGATTTCACGAAAGCGCGGAAGTTATCCGCCGGGCGTGGGCGGACGAGCCGGTGAACTTTCTAGGCGAGTTTTACCGGTATGAAAACGTCAATATCCTGCCCAAGCCGGTGCAGCGGCCGCATCCGCCGATCTGGGTTGGCGCCACGCGAAGCGAAGAGACCTTTCGTTGGGCCGGCGAGCAGGGCTACGATCTTATGACCGTGCCCTTTGTCCATCCGTCGACGGAGGCGCTGCGCGATCTGGTGAAAATTTACCGCGACGCGCTGGCGCGCAGCGGGCATGATTTTGTCGCCCGCCAGGTGCTCGGCAAATTTCACATTTACGTTTCGGACAGCTTTGAACGCGGCATGCGGGAAGCGGCGCCGTTCATGAAAAACTATAGCGACCTGCACCACCGCGCCGATCCGACTCGACGACTGACCGAGCGCGACATCGGTTCGGACATGGCGCGCGGCTTTATCATCGTCGGCGACCCCGAGCGCTGCAGCGATACCCTCCGGCGCTGGCATGAAGAATCCGGCATCACGACCTTCTCCGGCACGTTTCACTTCGGCGGCATGCCTCAGGAGCTGGCGCTCAAAAATATTCGCCTGTTCGCGGAGCGGGTAATGCCGGCGCTCAAAGACCTTTAGCAGGCTGCTGAAAAAGACTCATATGCTAACGCCGATTGCCCTGAGCTTCGCCGAAGGGTGCGCTCAATCGCCTCGCTCCGACGTACTGGTTAAGTACGCCTCCGCTCGTCTATTTTTCGCGCGCCTCGCCTCTAAATCTTTTTGAGCAGCCTGCAATCCAGGTCTCACAGCAACCTGTAATTTGGTTCGCGCTACAAATTGGCAACAAACCTTTTGAGAATTGCCGCTTCTCGGACACAAATCTCGGATGGAGCTAGTCTTGCCGTCCGACCCCTAGGATCTGGATTTTTGCCGTTGTATAAAACGATAAGCGTTCCACGGAGAAAGGACCTGAGTTATGGCAATTCATCCGCTGGCGGGAAAGCCGGCGCCGAGCGAAATGCTGATCGATGTCGGCGAACTCGTAAAAGCCTACTACGAGCGCAAGCCCGATCCCGACAATCCCCAGCAACGGGTGAGTTTCGGCACGAGCGGCCACCGCGGCAGTCCTTTGGACGGGACGCTCAACGAGGCGCACATCCTCGCGATCACCCAGGCCATCTACGAATTCCGCCAGAGTAAAAATATTTCCGGGCCGCTGTACTTGGGGAAAGACACCCATGCCGTCTCCGGTCCGGCGGAGAAAACCGCCCTCGAAGTGCTGGCCGCCAACGGCGTGGAAACGATTATTCAGCGCGACGACGGCTTCACGCCGACGCCGTCCATATCGCGCGCGATTCTAACTCACAATCGAAATCGAAAAGAGGCTCTTGCCGACGGCATCGTGATCACGCCGTCGCACAACCCGCCCGCCGACGGCGGTTTCAAGTACAATCCACCGCAGGGCGGCCCCGCGGACACCGACATCACCGACTGGGTCCAGGAACGCGCCAACGAACTTTTGCGCGCCGGCAATCGCGATGTAAAACGGATTTCCTACGACGCGGCGCGCAAGGCGGCGACCACCCACGAAGCGGATTTAGTCATGCCTTACGTCGAAGATCTGACTGTGGTGATCGACATGGAAGCGATCCGCGCGGCACGGGTAAAGATCGGCGTCGATCCGCTCGGGGGCGCGGCGCTGCCCTACTGGCAAAAAATCGCCGAGCGCTATGAACTCGATCTTACGATCGTCAACGACAATATCGATCCCACTTTCCGCTTCAT
>CAMLCX010000002.1 GCA_946478635.1 uncultured Pseudomonadota bacterium | reverse complement strand
GAACGTAACCCCTTGCGCGCGCTCGATTGCAAAGAGCCTGGCTGTGTTCGCGCGACGAAAGACGCGCCGTCGATTCTCGATTCGCTCTGCCAAGCCTGCCGGGATCATTTCGCGACCGTGCAACGCTTGTTGAGCGCGACCCACGTGGGTTTCGCCGTCAACTCGCGGATGGTTCGCGGCCTCGACTACTATTGCCGGACGACGTTTGAATGGACGACGGCGATGCTCGGCTCCCAAAGCGCCGTCGCGGCGGGCGGGCGCTACGACGGCCTGGTGCAGGAGCTGGGTGGCCCGCCGATCCCGGGAGTCGGTTTTGCGCTCGGCGTCGAGCGCCTGACCATGTTGCTGAAATTGCAAAAACAGGCGGCGCCCAGGGGTCCGGCGATCTACATTGCCTGGGTTGGTGAGAAGGCGCGCGACTGGGCTTTTCCGCTGGCGCATCGGTTGCGTGAGAAGGATCTAGGGGTAGAGATGGAAGGCGAAGCGCGCAGTCTGAAGAGTCAAATGCGCCGCGCGGATAAACTCAAGGCAGCTTCAGTTCTGATTGTCGGCGAGGACGAGCTTGACAAAGGGACCGCGGTATTGCGCGACATGGCGACAAAACGCCAGGAAGAAATCAAAGTGAACCAGTTGGAGGATGTGTTGACCTCAAGGAAATCAAGTTAATGGCGACGGACCGGACTTATGGCGATCAGCTGGGCGATTGGAAGCGCAGTTCTTACTGCGGCGAGCCGCGCGCGGCTTTAGTGGGAAGCGAGATGACTCTGGCCGGCTGGGTGCACAGCCGGCGCGACCACGGCGGCGTGATTTTTGTCGATCTGCGTGACCGCAGCGGCATCTGCCAAATTGTATTCAATCCGGAAGTCGACTCGATCTCGCATGAAAAGGCCAAGCAGATTCGTTCCGAAGACGTCATCGCGGTGCACGGGTCTTTGGCGAAGAGATCGCCGGAAACGATCAATCCAGATCTCGGTACCGGCGAAGTCGAGCTCGTCTGCAAGGAGCTGCGGTTGCTGAACGCGTCGGCGGTGCCGCCGTTTCCCGTCGAAGATGAGACCGACGCCAATGAAAATACCCGACTCAAGTATCGTTATCTTGATCTGCGCCGGCCGCGCAGCCTCGCTCCTCTCATGCTGCGCTACCGGATGACGAAATTGATCCGCGATTATCTCGATGGTTTGGGGTTCGTCGACGTTGAAACGCCGGTGTTGACCAAAAGCACGCCGGAGGGCGCACGCGACTATCTGGTGCCGAGCCGAATCTACCACGGTAAATTTTATGCCTTGCCGCAGTCGCCCCAGCTTTTTAAGCAGATTCTGATGGTCGGCGGGCTCGATCGTTACTTTCAAATCGTCAAATGCTTTCGCGATGAAGACCTGCGCGCCGACCGCCAGCCGGAGTTTACCCAGCTCGACATGGAGCTGTCTTTCGTCCAGGCCGAAGACGTCATGGGGATTGTTGAGGGGATGATCGCTTTGCTTTTCAAGGAGCTGAAAAGTATCGAGCTGCCGCGCCCGTTTATGCGACTGACTTACAACGAGGCGATGAACCGGTTTGGCTCGGACAAGCCCGACATGCGCTTCGGCTTGGAAATACGCGATTTCACTGAGGCGCTGCGCAATAGCCAGTTCAAAGTATTTGCCGGCGCGATTCAAAAAGGCGGCGTGGTGAAAGGTGTTCGTATTCCCAAAGGCGGTGAGATGTCGCGCAAGGATCTCGACGACATGACGCCGTTCGCGGCGACGTTCGGCGCCAAGGGCATTGCCTGGACGAAGATTACCGCGGAGGGTTGGCAGTCGCCCATCGCCAAATTTCTTTCCGACACCGAACAGAAAGCGATCGATCAGATCGCCGAAGCGCAAGTGGGCGATGTCATCGTGTTTTCCGCCGATAGCGCGAAGACCGTTCACGACGCGCTCGGCAATCTGAGGCTTCACCTGGGCGAAAAACTCGGCCTCATTCCCGAGCATGAATTTGCTCTTGTGTGGGTCGTCGAGTTCCCGCTGATGGAGTTCGACAAGGATGAGAAGCGTTACGTCGCCTTGCATCATCCGTTTACTTCGCCCCTCGATGAGGACGTGCCGTTGCTCGACAGCGACCCGGCCAAGGCGCGCTCGAAGGCGTATGATTTGGCGCTTAACGGGACCGAGGTCGGCGGCGGCAGTATTCGTATTCACCAAGTGGAGCTGCAAAAAAGGATTCTTGGCCTCATGGGCATCGGCGCTGAGGAGGCGGCGGCCAAATTCGGATTCTTGCTCGAAGCCCTAAGCTTCGGCGCGCCGCCCCATGGCGGCATCGCTTTCGGCATCGACCGGCTGGCGATGCTTTTGAGCGGCGCGAAGTCGCTGCGCGACGTGATCGCATTTCCGAAGAGCCAGCGCGCCGTATGTTTGTTGACGGATGCACCGTCGGACGTGGAACCGCGCCAGCTCCGTGAATTGGGCCTTCGCGTGACGGCCGGCGACAAATGAGGGAGGCCTATTCGCTTTGTGTCCCTAAGGCCATTTTGTTAATTTTGGATCGATTCGCATGATAAAATTCTTTGCTCTTTTTTTGCTGGTCGTGGCGTGCAGCTTCGGTCCTGGCAATATACAGAGTCGGCATTCCACGGATTTGGAGACGCGGCGCATCCGAAGAATCGCGATCGTGCCGCCGAGCGCGTTGAGCGGAGAGGTCCGGGCCAAGACTCTGCTGGGGACCGCGCCCGAGCCGAGAAATTCCGAGCGCGATGCCGGTGAAACGTTGGCGCGAGCAGCCCATGCGGCGATGGCGGCGATGCCCCATTGGCAGATTGTTTCAGACCGTGAGGTGCGTGAAGTGGCGGAGAGCCTGCCGCCTGCCGTCGAAGCAACGCGCTTGCGACAGATCGGCCAAGCCGTGTATGCCGATGCGGTGTTGACCGGCCGCGTGCAGCGCTATCGGGAAAGAGTGGGCGATGAATGGGGTGCCAAGAGCCCGGCCTCGGTGGCGTTTGTTCTCGACCTGATCGATGTGCGGCGCGGCGATATCATCTGGTCGGCGCGTTTTGATGAGACGCAAAAATCCCTGAGCGAAAATATCTTCGCCATCGGCGATATCGGCCAACGCGGCGTCAGATGGCTGACCGCCGATCAACTTACGCAAGAAGGCGTCAGGAAGGCGGCCGCGCAGCTGCACCAAATTATTGGCCGTGCGCCAACTTCCTAAAAGTCTCGAAGCTCCCCACTATCCTTTGGCTTGAGATTGTAGCTGCGGGTCGATTTCCAGGAGCGTCCCGATTCGCTCGCTGACCAGCCTGCCCGTATCCGCCAATTTTCCAAAACTGCCGCGATCGAGTAGAACGTTCTCGCCGTTCATCAATACCGCCCGCACGGCTGGAATAGGAAAACTCTGTGCGGCCGTGGAGCCGCCGATGGCAAAGCCGCTGTAGACCTGATCGATACCGAGACTGATTTTGCTGATTTCGTCGTATTTGACGGCAAACGTTATGGTTCGATACAAGCTTTGGCGGCGCAGAGTTATCTGACGCGCGTCGCTGTCGACTTCGATGGTTCGACGCTGGGTAATCAGAAAGAAAGAGATCCCGAACAGAATAAGATTCATTACCGGAAAGTACCAGAGCGAGCCCGCCGGTCCGGCCAAACCGCGCAGGCGCAAGGCTTCGACGATCGGCACTGAAATGAAAAGGAGCAGCAGGGCAATACCCAAACAAAGAAAGGCCGGGAAGCGCGCTCCCTGCCAGCTGAGCAGGAGCGTGCGCGGCGTTTGGGCGACGACGCGAAAGCCGAGACGATTGCCGATCGCTTCGAACTGAGCGGGATTGCCGATCATGCGATGGCTGGCAGAGCGGCAACGGGTGCGGCCGGAAGCAGGTTCAATGTTTTTGGCTTTTCTGATCCTGGTAAAAATCTCTGAAGCGATATTCCTTTAGGTGAATGAGATTTTGATAGGAGCCGAAGCGTTGCGCCGGATCATTGACCTCATCGAGCAAATCGCGGTGATCGTCTTCGCTCTCAAACACGCGGATCTTATTGTAAGTGGTCGAACGTTCCGCCGGTATCCGTGCCATGTCGCGAATCAGAGCGCGAAACTGCGACGGCTTCATGAGCTGGCCGTAGGAGGCTCCCGCCGCCGTGGAAATGCTTTCGTTGATCAAAGTGCCGCCAAAATCATTGGCGCCGGCGAGAAGCGCGATCTGCGAGAGTTTGGGGCCTTCTTTGACCCACGAAACTTGCAGATTGGGAATGTAATTGTTCAGCATCAGGCGCGACACGGCGTACATCTTCATCACTTCAGCGCCACTTGCGCCGCGCCGCAATCCGGGCGGCGGCTTGCGGTGAAACATCGGCGCTTCCTCGTAAATGAAGCTCAGCGGCACGAATTCGGTGATGCCGCCCGTGCGCTGTTGGATTTGTCGCAGGATATCCAAATGAACGGCTTTATCATGCGAGCTCTCGATGTGGCCGTACATGATCGTGGAGGTCGTCGGGATTCCCAGCTCATGCGCTGTCTGAATGAGCTCGATCCATTGAGCCGTGGCGATTCGTCCCGGTGAAACCAGTTGGCGGATCTCGTCGATCAACACTTCCGCGGATGTTCCCGGCAGGCTGCCCACCCCCGCTTCCTTCAAAGCTGTAAGGTAATCCCGGATGCTGACGCCGGCGAGCGTCGAGCCGTAAAGCACTTCCTCAGGGGAGAATCCATGGATGTGGATGTCAGGTAGAGCTTTTTTTAAAGCCCGGCACAACTTGACATACTGCCAGCCATCCATGCCGGGCGCCAGGCCGGCTTGCACGCACACTTCACTGGCCCCGAGGTCATACGCTTCGCGGGCGCGGCGGATGATTTCTTCGTCGGGAAGAAAATACCCTTGTTCCGCCAGATGTCCTCTGCTGAAAGCGCAAAACCCGCAAGCTTTGACGCAGACATTGGTGAAATTGATGTTGCGGTTGATCACGTACGTGACCACGTCCCCGACGGTGCGCGCGCGCAGGTGATCGGCAGCGGCGATCATGGCCATGAGTTCGGAGCCTTCGGCATCAAAAAGGCTCGTGGCCTCCTCAATGGTGATGTCCCGTCCTGATAGCGCGCGGTCCAAAATGGCCGCAGTGCGGGGGGAGGTCATGGAGAGTTGTTGCTCGATGGCGCTTTGCAGGTAAGGGAAATTCATGGCGGGACTGTAACTTTTCGGAAGGACAAACTCAACGACGATGGCTCATTCGTCGGGCGCCGGACGCAACCAATAGCGCGCGAATTCCTGGAGAAAAGTCAGGGTTGAAAAATCGCGCATGCGGTCGATGTAAAGCTTGCCGTTCAAATGATCGTATTCGTGCTGAATGACGCGGGCGTGAAAATCTTGGGCGACAAAATCCAGCGGTTTGCCCCTCCGGTCCCAAGCTTCCACCCGGATGCTTTTGTAGCGCGGCACCTTGCCCCTTAAGTCCGGAATGCTCAGGCATCCTTCCCAGTCTTCCTCAGTTTCATCAGACAGAGGCGTGAGCTTCGGGTTGACCAGCACCGTCAGCGGCACCTGCGGCTTGCTGGGATAACGCGGATTGTCCGCGACTTCGAGCACGGCCACTTGTTTGGATTCGTGCACCTGATCCGCCGCGAGGCCGACGCCGTCGTATTCTTTCATCGTCTCGATCATGTCATCAATGAATTGTTGCGTCAGCGACGATTTCAGCGCGCGCTGCGACACAGCGGCCGTGACTTGACGTAAGATCGGATGGCCGAGGCGGGCAACCTTAAGTATCGACATGATGAAAATTTTTTTAGCACAGGGCGTGAGCGGGAGAAAGAGAGCCGTGATATTGACAATGAAGACCTAAGGAGTCTATATTCAATGAGGTCGGATGGCGAAGGAAATTAAAGGAAAAAGCGAGCGCAGTTCGCTCATGAATGTTGGGCGGCGGGTCGATTACGCGGTTCGAGCGCTGTCCTATCTGGCCGGGCAACCCGAGGGCAAGATCGTCAGCAGGGCGGATATCGAGAAGAGTCAGGATATTCCGTCCTTCTATCTTTCAAAGATTATGAAGGATTTGGTTTCCGGCGGTTTGGTGCAATCCCACATCGGCTCCAAGGGCGGCTTTACGCTCGCCAAAGGCGCCGGCGCAATATCGATCAAAGATGTTTACGAAACCGTGGAGAGGCCGCTTGTCTTGATGGACTGTCTCGAGAAGGGCGCGAGCTATTGTTCATTTTGTGCGGTGTGTTTGCAAAAATCGGTCTGGGAGAAGGCGCAGGAAGTGCTGGCAAATTTTCTCGCCGGCGTGAGCATTGCCGAGATCGCGGATGGCGAAGGGCTCAAGCGGCGGTTGAGCAAGGCGCCGTTACAAAGAGCGATCTGAGCGGCCGAGGATTTTCGAAAGGCGATAGGATGTTGGATATTCAAGGGCTTCGGGCCAAAGCCGGAGATAACGAGATTTTGCGCGGCATCGACCTGCATGTCGGCGCCGGCGAAGTCCATGCCATTATGGGACCCAATGGCTCCGGCAAGAGCACTCTGGCGCACGTCCTGTCCGGGCGGGAAAACTACCAGGTCACCGGCGGCCGAGTGACTTACCAAGGTCAGGATCTGTTGGCGCTCAGTCCGGAGCTGCGCGCGCGCGAAGGAATTTTTCTGGCGTTTCAGTATCCCGTGGAAATTCCGGGAGTCAGCACGGCTTATTTTCTCAAGGCGGCGCTCAATGCCGTGCGAAAACACCGCGGCTTGGACGAGCTCGACGCCATGGAATTTCTCGTGCTGATCAAAGAAAAGATGAGTCTTGTGGAAATGGACCAGGCGCTCCTTAACCGGCCGCTCAACGAAGGCTTTTCCGGCGGTGAAAAGAAGCGCAATGAGATTTTGCAGATGGCCGTGTTGGATCCCAAGCTCGCGCTGCTCGATGAGACCGATTCCGGTCTGGACATCGATGCGTTGCGCATCGTTGCCAACGGTATCAATGCGCTCCGGGGTAAGGATCGCGCCATGATCGTGATTACGCACTATCAACGATTATTGGATTACATCGTTCCGGATTTCATCCACGTCCTTTACGACGGACGCATCGTCAAGTCCGGCACCAAGGAACTCGCGCTCGAGTTGGAACACAAAGGTTACGATTGGCTCAAGAGCGAACCCCCAACAGTTCACTAATATCGATCGAAGTTTGGTAAATCATGTCGGCAACCGAACACACCGGTCGTTACCTCACGGCCTTCAAAGACTGGCAATCTGCCGCGAACGGAAATACTCCTTCTCGGCTAACAGAGCTGCGCCAAGCCGGAATTGCCAGCTTTGCATCCCTCGGTTTTCCCACGCCCGGTCACGAAGATTGGAAGTACACCAACGTGGAGCCGGTGGTTTCGCGGCCGTTTGCACTTGTGAACGGTGCAGCAAAAAGTTTGAGCAGCGCGCTGGATTTATCGGATTTTTTCGTCGAAGAGAACGCGCCGCGCTTGGTTTTCGTCAATGGGGTTTACGCGCCGGCGCTTTCTTCCATTCAAGATCTTGCCGGCGCGGCCCGATTGACGACTTTGCGCGACCTTTTTAAAAGCGCGGATGCGACTTTGCTGTCGCAAATCGGGCAGCACGCAAATTATCGGCGCAAGGCTTTTGTGGCGCTGAATACCGCGTTCATGGATGACGGCGCGGTGGTTGTGATTGCGCCGGGTTGCCGATTGTCCCGGCCGATTTATCTCGTTTATGCGTCCGGCGCCGGCGAACATCCGGTTGTGTCCTATCCGCGCACTCTGATCCTCCTTGGCGCGGGAAGCGAGGCGAGTGTCGTCGAGAGCTATGCGGGCGTGAACGGCGGCACGTATCTATCCAATGCCGTGACCGAGTTGATTGGCGAGTCCGATGCCATCGTCCATCACTATCGATTGCAGCGCGAAGGAGCGGCGGGGTTTCATCTGGGCACGTTGGCCGCGCGCCTCGGACGGGGCTGCCACCTCACCGCCCATGCGATCAGCCTGAGCGGCGCGCTGGTGCGCAACGACGTGCATGTATCCCTCGATGGCGAAGGCGCGGAGTGCGTGCTCAACGGCTTGTATCTTGGTGCCGGCAAGCAGCATGTCGACAATTTCACGGAGATCGAACACGTCAAGCCGAGAGCGACCAGCTTGGAGCTCTACAAAGGAATCCTCGACGGGGCTTCCCACGGCGTGTTTAACGGCAAGATCGTCGTCCATAAGGATGCGCAAAAGTCGGATGCGCGCCAAACCAACCGAAACCTGC
The DNA here is from genome assembly GCA_946478635.1 of uncultured Pseudomonadota bacterium. The sequence goes on along the minus strand of CAMLCX010000002.1, from coordinate 28,593 downwards.
TGCTTTCAGCGGACGCGGCGGTCAACACCAAGCCCCAGCTCGAAATCTACGCGGACGATGTCAAGTGCAGTCATGGCTCGACGATCGGCCAGTTGGACCCCGATGCCTTGTTTTATCTCCGGTCGCGCGGGCTCGGTCCGGACGCAGCGCGCAGCCTTTTGAGCTTTGCCTTCGCGAGCGACATCGTGAGGCGGATCAAGATAGAGCCATTGCGCCGGCAGCTCGACGATTATTTGGCGGCAAAGTTTCGCGATAACCGGGCAGGCTCATGAAGGCGATTGCCAAAGAAGCCGATTCACCGACGCGTTCGAAAGAGTTCAATGTCGCGCGCGTCCGCAATGACTTTCCGATCCTCTCGCAGAAGATCCACGGCAAGCCGCTGGTGTATTTCGACAACGGCGCTACCAGTCAGAAGCCCCGTTCGGTGATTGACCGTGTGGCGCGTTACTATGCCGAGGAAAATTCCAACATCCATCGCGGCGTGCACGCGTTGAGCGAGCGCGCAACGACGGATTACGAGGCGGCTCGCGCCAAGCTGCGCGGCTTCATCAATGCGCAATCGGAAAAGGAAATTGTTTTCGTGCGCGGCACCACCGAAGCGATCAATCTCGTGGCGCAAAGCTATGGCCGCAGTTTTTTGCAGAGCGGCGACGAGATCATCGTCTCGGCGATGGAGCATCACTCGAACATCGTGCCCTGGCAAATGGTTTGCGCCCAGGTGGGCGCGCGTTTGCGCGTGATTCCGATCAATCACGATGGCGAGATCGTCATGGAAGAGTATGGCCGCTTGCTCAACGAACGGACGAAGTTCGTCGCGGTGACCCACGTTTCCAACGCCCTCGGAACGATCGTGCCGGTTAAGAAAATTGTCGCGTTGGCGCATGAGCGCGGCGTGCCGGTGCTGCTCGACGGCGCTCAGGCCGTGCCGCATCTTAAGGTTGACGTGCGCGACTTGGATTGCGACTTCTATGCATTCTCGGGCCACAAGATGTTTGGCCCCACCGGCATCGGGGTGCTTTATGGGCGCGCCGAGTTGCTCGAGAAGATGCCGCCCTATCAGGGCGGCGGCGACATGATCAGCTTGGTGACGTTTGAGAAAACCCACTACAACGTGCTGCCCTACAAGTTCGAGGCCGGTACGCCCAATATCGCCGGAGTCATCGGTCTGGGGGCCGCTGTCGATTACCTGCAGACGCTCGATTGGAACCAGGTCACGGCCCACGAACATCGGTTATTGACCCATGCGACCGATGCGCTCGCGGAGTTTGATCCGGTGAAAATCATCGGCACGGCAAGGGACAAAGCGGGCGTGCTGTCCTTCGTCCTGGATCACGTGCATGCCCACGATGTCGGAACGATTCTCGATCAGGAGGGGGTGGCCGTGCGCGCGGGGCATCACTGTGCCATGCCGGTCATGCAGCGCTTTGGCGTGCCGGCGACGACGCGCGCGTCTTTCGCTTTTTACAATACCGTGGAAGAAATCGACGTGTTGGTGAAAGCCCTCCGTCGCGTTTTGAAGGTGTTCGGCTGATGTCGGATCTCGACGATCTCTACCAAGAAGTCATTCTCGACCATAACAAAAGCCCGCGCAATTTTCGGGCGATGGCCGAGGCGAATCGCAAGGCGGAGGGCTACAATCCGCTCTGCGGCGATCACGTCACGGTATACGTGCGGCTCGAAGACGGTTTGATCAAGGATATCAGTTTTGAAGGTTCGGGTTGCGCCATTTCGAAGGCTTCGGCGTCGTTGATGACCGCCGAACTCAAGGGAAAGAGCGAGGCGGACGCCCATCGGCTATTTGATAGCGTGCACATGATGTTGACCGGCGACACAAACGCAAAGTCCGCGGCAGGCAAGGTTGGCAAGCTCGCGATTTTGTCCGGCGTGTGCAAATTTCCGGCGCGGGTGAAATGCGCCAGTCTGGCATGGCATACGGTCAATGCGGCGCTGGCCGGCGCCGATCGGCCGGCGACAACGGAATGAGTGCCCACAATTACGAGAGGAGCATGGCGGGATGACTGATGATAAACCGATCGCACTCAAACGCGATTGTGAAGCGATCATGATCCCGAGCGGCGAGAAGGTGAAGCTGACTGCGGGTTCTAACGTTTGGGTCACCCAAGCGCTCGGCGGCGGTTTTACCGTGATGACCGACCACGGTTACATGGCGCGCATCGATGCCGGAGATGCCCAGGCTTTGAATATCGCAAACGAGCACGCTTTTGCCGTTGGGGAGGCCCCGTCCGGCGATTCGATTGAAGATCGCGTCTGGAATCAACTCCGTTCCTGCTTTGATCCCGAGATCCCGGTGAATATCGTTGATTTAGGCTTAATCTACGCTTGCAGCGTGGAAATGCTGGGCGGCGGTGGTCACAAAGCCACCGTGCGGTTTACACTGACGGCGCAAGGCTGCGGCATGGGCCAATTTCTGAAGGAAGATATCAAGAAAAAACTGCTCTTGGTTCCCGGCCTGCGCGAGGCCGATGTCGATTTGGTGTGGGATCCACCCTGGAATCAGTCCATGATTTCCGCCAAAGCCAAGCAGCAACTCGGGATCGAATAAACAAACGCGACTTAGGTGGTCCTATGGAAAGCATTAACCAGACGATTATGGAAGCTGACGTTATCGAGGCGCTGCGCACCTGCTTCGACCCGGAGATTCCGGTCAACATCTATGAAATGGGCCTGATTTATGACTTGAAAGCCAGCCCCGAGGGCACGGTCTCCATTCAAATGACCCTGACATCGCCGCACTGTCCCGCCGTACAATCGTTGCCGGCCGAGATCGAAGCAAAGGTCCGAGCCGTGGCGGGAGTGACTGATGTCAAAATCGACCTGGTGTGGGAGCCGCCGTGGGACCCGAGCAAAATGTCGGAGGCTGCCCGCTTGCAGCTTGGTATGCTGTGAAGGTTCTGGCGCCCGGCCAAATGTTTTATTGCGCACGATCCCCCCAAACCGGTTTCTGACCCAACGTATCGCCGCAACGGGATAGATTCCATGAGCGAGAGTCTTTTTGAAAAACTTGGCGGCGAGAGCCGGCTGCGCGAAATCGTTGATACATTCGTCGACAAGGTGTTCGAAGATCGGATGATCGGATTTTTTTTCCGCAACGCCGACCCCCGGCGCATCAAGGAATTGGAGTATCAACTCACCGCTAAATTTCTCGGCGCCGATGTCGAGTATCGAGGTCGTCCATTAGCCAAGGTTCATGGGAATCATCCGATTATGGGTGGTCACTTTGCACGGCGCCGCCAAATTCTCAGCGAAACCCTGGACTTTTATAATGTGGCGCCGGAAATCAAGAGCGTGATTCTTGATCACACCGATTCCCTCCGTCACCAGATAACTCCTGAAACCGGCTCGGATTGTGACCCAAATTCGGTTCGCGACCGGGTGAACCGGTGATAACTATGGAAAAACTCTAATAATTTCTTCTCCAGCCAATTGTCCCCCGCAAAACATTGTGCTAAGTAAGGGTTACGCCGAAGGTTGTCATCAAGGATTTGTGTGAAGCTGGCCGACCTCTATGCCCGATCTGGGTTGACCCTCTCGGTCGAATTCTTTCCTCCAAAGACAGAAAAGGGCGAGGAAAACCTCTTTAGCGAAATCGAAATTATTAAGAGGGTAAATCCTGGCTTTTGTTCTGTCACGTACGGGGCGGGCGGAAGCACGCGCGAAAAAACCGTTGGTTTGGTGGAAACGATTCGTGACCGATGCGGGCTCGAGGTCATGTGCCATCTCACCGTCGTTGGACAGTCCAAGGCCGAGGCCCGGAGCGTTCTCGAGCGGCTTAAGGAGAAACGCATCGAAAACGTTCTAGCGCTCGGCGGCGATCCGCCGCAGGGTATGGCCGACTGGCGGCCGCATCCCGATGGATTCCATCATGCGATAGAGCTGGTTCGCGAAGCCGTGGCCATCGGCGGCTTCTCGGTTGCCGTCGCCGGTTTTCCCGAGTGCCATCCACGCGCTACGAGTCGGGCTGCGGATCTCAAATTTTTAACGGCAAAAGTCGAAGCAGGGGCGTCCGCCGTCATAACGCAATTGTTTTTTGATAATGACGACTACTTTCGTTTCATCGATGACCTTAAAAAACTTCGCGTGACGGTGCCGATTGTGCCGGGAATTTTGCCGATTCAATCGGCATCTCAAGTGCGCCGGTTTACCGCACTTTGTTGCTCGAAGATCCCGCAAAAATTGGAGCGCGAGTTGGTGAAGGTCGAGACCAACGACGATGCGGCGGTGGAGTTGGGGATCGAGTATGCGTCTCGGCAGTGCGAGGAATTGATTAAATTCGGCGTGGCGGGACTGCATTTTTATTCGCTGAATAAGTCCTACTCCGTGCAGGCGATCTGCAAGAATCTCGGTTTATAGCCTTCTCCGAATTCTCCTGGTCTATAAAGTCAAGTGGTTTACCCGATGATTGGGGCTACAATGCGAGCAAGTCATGGCTGAGAATCCATCGAATCCTGTTGACGATACGCCGGAGCAAGTAGAAGTCCGAAAACAGAAGCTCGAAAGACTTAAGGTGTTGGGAACGACCGTTTATCCCAACGACTTTAGGCCCACGCATTCTCCCACCGCTATTGTCGAGCAGCTTAACGGGGCAAGCGACGAAGATCTCAGCGCCGCGCCGAAGGGCATCAAAGTTGCCGGGCGCATCATGGCGATCCGGCGCATGGGGAAGGCTTCGTTCTTCCACATCCAGGACCGACGCTCGCGCTTGCAGGTTTACATCCAGCAAAACACGGTGGGCGAGGAAGCCTATGGGTTGTTTCGTGCTTTGGACGTGGGCGATATCGTCGGCCTGACAGGCCATCTCTTTCGCACCCGAACCCAAGAATTGACCCTCGAAGCCGAGAAGATTCAGCTCCTTACCAAGTGCCTGCGTCCCTTGCCGGAGAAGTGGCATGGCCTGGCCGACGTGGAGGCTCGTTACCGGCAACGGTACGTTGACCTGATGGTCAATCCGGATTCGCGCGCAGCCTTCGAAAAGCGTTCGAAGATCGTGCGCTTGCTCCGGGGCTTTTTTGAAGCGCGCGATTTCCTCGAGGTCGAAACGCCGATGATGCAAGCCATTCCCGGCGGCGCCGCCGCGCGCCCTTTCGTCACGCACCATAACACCCTGGATATGGACCTCTACCTGAGGGTAGCGCCGGAGTTATTCTTGAAACGGTTAGTGGTCGGCGGATTCGATCGCGTGTTCGAGCTTAATCGAAATTTTCGCAACGAAGGGATTTCGGTGCGGCACAACCCCGAATTTACCATGATTGAATTCTATCAAGCCTACGCGACATTCGAGGATTTGATGGATCTCACCGAAGAACTCTTTGCGATGTTGGCCAGAGAAGTTTGTGGAGGTTTGGCGATTACCTACGGCGACCATCAGATCGATCTCACGCCGCCCTGGCGCCGGCTGACCATTCCGCAAGCGGTCATCGCCCATGGCGGCGCGACTGAGGATGAGGTCCAGAGTCTAGAGGGCTTGCGGCGCTTTTGCGCGCGGAAGGAACTGCATGTCGACTTGAACGCCCGCTATGGTAATGTTTTGGTGGAGGTGTTTGAGGAAGTCGTCGAGGCGCAGCTGGTTCAACCGACGTTTATTACCGGTTATCCGCTCGAAGTGTCGCCACTGGCACGTAAGAATGAAAACAATCCGGCCATGGTCGATCGCTTCGAGCTTTATATCGGCGGGCGAGAGCTCGCCAATGCGTTTTCGGAGCTCAATGATCCGGCGGATCAGCGCCAGCGCTTTGTCGAACAAATGGAGGCGAGGAAGGCCGGCGACGATACCGCAAACCCGATCGACGAGGACTACGTGCGGGCGCTGGAATACGGCATGCCGCCGGCGGCCGGCGAGGGGATTGGCATCGACCGGTTGGTGATGCTCCTCACCAACGCGCCTTCCATCCGCGACGTGATTCTCTTTCCGTTGCTGAGAACGCAACGGTGATAGGTCTTTATCGATGAAATACGAACTCTTCATCGGCATGCGTTATCTGCAGGCGCGCCGGCGTGAAACCTTCATCTCGTTGATTACGATCATTTCGATACTCGGGGTGATGATCGCGGTGATGACATTGAACGTCGTCATGGGGGTGATGAGCGGGTTCGAGGAGACCCTGCGCGACCGTTTGCTCGGGATTAACGCCCATATCGCGATCGTGCGGTCGGGGGAACCGATGCGTGAATATGAGCAGGTGATCAACCAGGTTAAAAACGACAGCGACGTGGTGGCCGCGTCCCCTACGATTTATGGTCAAGTCATGATCACGGCGGGCACGCGCGTTTCAGGTGTGGTGGTGCGCGGAGTTGATCCGGACCGGGTGAATCAGGTCGTCAACGTGCAAAAATATATTCAGAAGGGAAGCCTCGAAGGGCTCAAGACGCAGCATCCCCTTCAGGTCGACGACCGTACCGTTCTCCTTCCCGGCATTATTTTGGGGGAGCGCTTGGCCAATCAGTTGGGACTTTTCGTAGGCAGTCCGGTGCAAGTGGTGTCGCCGGTGGGCACCCCGACGGCAATCGGTGTCATCCCCAAAGTGCGCCGATTCGCTGTTGTCGGATTGCTCAGAAGCGGCATGAGCGAAATTGATTCGACTCTGGTGCTCATGGGCCTTTCCGAGGCGCAGAAATTTTTTGATCTCAATGGCGCCGTCACCAATATCGAGCTGCGAATTCGCAACGTCGATGAGTCGAGGAAGACCGCGGATCAGATCCAGCGCCGTTTGGGGTTTCCCTATTTCGCCGAGGATTGGACGCGGCTCTGGCCCAATCTGTTTTCGGCGCTGCAATTGGAAAAGACCGTGTATTTCTTGGTGCTTCTCCTCATGGTGCTGATCGGCGCTTTTAATATCGTCTCAACGCTGGTGATGGTCGTGATGGAGAAGAAAAAAGACATTGCGATTCTGCGCTCCATGGGCGCAACGCGGGAGAGTATTCGCAGGATTTTCTTGCTGAAGGGTTGCCTGATTGGGACCGTCGGGACCGTCTTGGGAGTTGTATCAGGACTTGCGGTTTGCACCCTGATCGCGAACTACGGCTTTAACCTTCCGGACGGCGTGTTTCTTATCTCAACGGTGCCGGTCCGCGTTTACTTCAGCAACGTCGTTTTGGTCGCCTGCGCGTCGTTTGTCGTGTGCCTGCTGGCGAGCATCTATCCGGCGCGCCAGGCCGCCAAGCTCGACCCCGTCGAGATCATCCGCTATGAATAATCTCCTTTCGGTCAGGGACCTGCACAAATCGTTCTTTGAAGGGGGCGCCAAGATTCACGTCTTGCGCGGGCTTAACCTGGATTTAGCAGAAGGGGAGCGCTTGGCGATTGTTGGACAGTCCGGGGTGGGCAAGAGCACTCTGCTTCATGTTCTCGGCACACTTGACCGTCCTGACAGCGGCAAGATTATTTACGGCGGCAAAGAGCTGCCGGTGAATGATGAAACCGCTTTGTGCCAATTTCGCAACCGAGAGCTCGGCTTTGTTTTTCAATTCCACTATCTCTTGCCGGACTTTTCAGCCCTGGAAAACGTCATGTTTCCCGCCTTGATTCAAGGCGTCGATGCCGCGCGCGCGAAAACGGATGCGGCGAATTTGCTGGAGATGGTTGGCTTGAAAGATCGCGTCAGTCACCGTCCCGGCAAGCTTTCCGGCGGCGAGCAGCAGCGCGTGGCCGTCGCCCGGGCTGTGATTCTAAAGCCTCGCCTGGTTTTGGCCGACGAGCCCACCGGGTCGCTGGATTTGCGCATCGGCGAAGAGGTGCAAGATTTGCTGTTTCGCCTGAACGAGGAACATAACATCGCCCTGATCATTGCCACCCATAATCGTGAATTCGCCGAGAGGATCGGTAGGCGCGCTGAACTAAAAGGCGGGGAGCTCATACTCGGTTGAAAGTAGATAAAATTCAGCTTTACAAAAGTGGACAGATTTGTTAAAAAATCCCAGGGTTTGGCCGTTTAGTGACGGGGTCCCCTGATACGCTGATGGAACCTACCAAAATCGCGCAGTCCACTGGCTGCTTGTTTTTCGCTCTTCTGTTAATCTTCATGATTTTCGGCTCGGCTATGACCGGTTACGGACAAGAGAAGGTTGCACTGAAAGAGGTGAAAATTTCCGGCAACCTGCGGGTTGAGGATGATGGAATTCGTCTCCATTTGAAAAGTCGGGCGGGCGAGCCGTTCAATCCCGTCACGGTAGAACAAGACGTAAAAGCAATTTACCGGATGGGTTTCTTCGACGATGTTCAAGCCGAACTGTCACCTGATGGGGTTTTGACCTACTCGGTCAAAGAAAAGCCCTATGTTCGCGAAGTCAAGGTGCAAGGCGCATCCCAGGTTTCGCGTGAAAAGATCGAGGCGGCATTGGGCGTGAGTCAGCGGGCAATCCTCGATCGTACCAAAGTAGCGGAAGGGGTGGACAAAGTACGCAAGCTCTACTCAGACCAGGGATACGTCAACGCCGCGGTGGATTACGCCGTGACCGTCGAATCGAACAACCAGGCCGTCGTTACCCTGGACATCGTTGAAGGCGGCCGGTTGTTGATCAAGAAGATTTCGTTTGACGGCAACAAGGCGATTTCCGAGAGCGAGCTCAGAGATCAAATCGCCACCAAAGAAGAATGGGTTTTTTCGTTCATCACGAACCGCGGCGTTTTGGATCGCGACATCTTGACCAATGACGTGGCGATTCTTTCACAATACTATAACGACAATGGATACGTTGAGCACAAGATCGACGATCCCGTGCTGCTGCGCGCCCGGGATGGCTTGGAGGTTGTCTTCCGAATTCATGAGGGTCCGCAGTATCGCGTCGGCAAAGTCGAGATCGGCGGTGAATTGATTCTAGATGGCAAGGAGATGCTCAAATCGGTCAAGTTGACCACCGGGCAGATTTTCCGCGGCAGCCGGTTGCGTGAGGATATTACTTCCCTGGAAGAATTGTATTCAAACAAGGGGTTTGCCTTTCGCCAGATCGATCCGGTCACGAATATCGACCAGAACCAAAAAATCGTTGATGTCGCTCTGGTGATCGCAAAGGGGCCGCCGGTTTATTTCAACCGGGTACTGGTTGCGGGCAACACGAAGACGCGCGACAAGGTCGTGCGGCGGGAGCTTCTTGCCAACGAGCAGGAGCTTTTTTCCGGTAACAAGATTACTCAAAGCCGAAATGCACTGCAAAGGACCGGCTATTTCGAGGACGTGCAATTGACGACCAAGAAAACCAATCAGCCCGATACCATTGATGTGCTGGTAGATGTCAAAGAGGGGCCGACGGGAACCTTTCAGGTCGGCGCAGGATATAGCAGCGGAGACGGATTTCTGTTTAATGCCAACGTCTCGGAAAAAAACATCATGGGCCGGGGTCAGGGCGTCAGCGGAAACTTTAGCATTGGTTCAAGCCGTCAAGACTTCATCGTCAACGTCAACGACCCCTATTTCATGGACTCCAAAGTGTCTGCGGGCCTGGATGGATTCAAGACCAAGCGGGAGTATACCGACTTTGACGAAAATAAAATCGGTTTCGGCTTTAACACGAGTTATCCGCTCAAGGACTTCAGGATGCCTTTTTTTGGCGGTAGTTCCCAACGGAATGTGGGATCGGATGAGTTGGCTAGCAATGCGCCCATGACCGTATGGGATTACATGCGGGGCGGTGTTGCCTATGACCTCACCCATGAGAACATCGACGGCGTTTCCAAGACGGCGTCGGAATCTATAAAAAGCGAAGAAGGGAAATCCTTAACCAGCGCCGTGACCCCCGGCATTACCTATGATAGCCGCGATCATTTTTTTGCGCCTACTGAAGGAACAAAATCGGCTTTTGCGATAAAAATGGCCGGACTCGGGGGCGATACGCGGTTTATCAAAACCGATATCAGCGGGCGATGGCATTACCCATTGTTGAAGGATCCCAAGTGGGGCGGAAATTGGGTTCTTGCTCTGGGCGGACAACTTGGTTACGGGGTGGGCTTTTCGGACAGAAATGACAGTGGTAGTGATTTGCCCCTGTTTGAAAGGTACTTTTTAGGCGGGATCAATTCGGTGCGCGGATTTGCCGAACGAAGTCTTGGCCCGCGGGCGCCGTCGAAGTGTGCCGTTCCAGACGGTGCGCCAGTGGGAACGGCGCCTGTTTGCAAGGGCTCTGAAGTTGTCGGCGGCGGGAAATCGGCGGTGTTTAATACGGAAATTTTGTTCCCCATCATGGAGCAATACGGCATTCGTGGTGTTGGCTTTTTCGACATAGGTAATGCTTTCAATGATTTTAGTTTTGGCGAGTTAAGGAAATCGGTTGGCGCGGGGGTAAGATGGATGTCTCCGTTCGGACCCTTGCGTGTTGAACTTGGATTCCCGCTAAACAAACAGCCGCACGACGAAACGTCCGTGCTCGGTTTTTCTCTCGGCAGTCAATAAGGCAACTGCCATACCGCAAATTTTCAAAATCATTCGTCGGAGGTGTGAGTGAAGTACTGGCTGGTAGTCGCAACGCTGGTTCTTTCTTTTTCAGTGAGCTACGCCCAGGAGCGAATCAAGATCGGCTATATCGATATTCAGAAGGTCATCGCCGAATCCCAAGCGGGGAAGCGGGCCAGGGATCGTTTCCAGGCGCAGGTCAAGAAAGCGGAAGCGGATATCGTAAAAGAACGGCAGGAGATTGAGCGCCTAAAAGCGGACCTGGACAAGAAGGGACCGCTTTTAAAAGATGAGGAACGCCGTAACGTTGAATCCGATTTGCAAAAACGCTCGGTCAATCTGCAGCGCAGCATGTCGGATTACCAGCAGGATCTGCAAGCGAAGAATAACGAAATGATGTCCGATCTCCTCAAGGAACTAGAAAAAATTGTCAACGAAGTGGGCAAGGCGGAGAAATTTACATTGATTCTCGAGCGCTCGCAGATCCTCTATAGCGACCAGGGCATCGACATCACCAGCAAGGTCATCGAGACTTATAACAGTCGGGCGAAGAAATAAGTGGCGATCAGTAAAACTCTCAGCGAACTGGCGGCTCAGGTTCGTGGACGAGTGATAGGAGATGGCAGCGTTGTCATCTACAAGGTATCGGCCATCGACGAAGCCCTTCCGGGTGAAATAACCTTTCTCACCCATCCGCGTTATCAGAAGTTTTTGTCCCGGTGTAAAGCGAGCGCGGTGATCGTGGGTCCCGGAGTTGCGTCCTCCGTCGACAAGGGAGTCGCCTTAAATTTTTTAGAAGCCGCCAATCCCTATGTGGCTTTTGCGAAAATTCTCCAGCAGTTTCATCCGGCTCCGGTGTTTGATGGTGAAATAAGCTCCGCTGCGCACGTTGACAAAACAGCTGTCCTTGCCGAGCGCGTTACGGTTTTTCCCAATGTATTCATTGGCCGCCGGGTCACCATAGGCGAAGGTTCCGTTCTCTATCCCGGTGTTTTCCTCGGGGATGATGTCGAGGTGGGCGCCGCCTGCGTGCTGCACGCGAACGTCGTTGTCCGTGAACGATGCCGCATCGGCGACCGGGTGACGCTGCACGCGGGCGTGGTCGTTGGCAGCGACGGTTTTGGCTACGCGGGGGCGGGTGCCAGTCGAATCAAAATTCCGCAAACGGGTATCGTCGTGATGGGAGATGACGTGGAGGTGGGTGCCAACACGACGATCGATCGGGCGACGCTCGGTACGACGATGATCCGGCGCGGCGTAAAAATCGATAATCTAGTTCAGATCGCGCACAATGTTGTGGTTGGCGAGGATTCGGTCGTGGCAGCGCAGGCGGGCATCGCCGGTAGCACGCGATTGGGGAAAAACGTTACGTTGGCGGGCCAAGTCGGTATCGTGAATCATGTCGAGATCGGCGAGGGGGCGACCATCGGTCCGCAATCGGGAATTCCCAAATCGGTTCCGCCGGGTGCCGTTCTCTCGGGCGGTATTGCAGCAGCGCCGCACCATGAGTGGCTTAAGGTGATGACGCTGTTGCCGCAGTTGCCGGCGCTATGGAGCACGGTGCGCCGTTTGGAAAAGGAGATGGCGCGGCTTCTCGGGAGCGGCGCAAAGGAGCACGATCGCGATGCTGGACATTAAAGAAATACTCAAGTGCATTCCGCACCGTTATCCGTTTCTGCTGGTCGATCGGATTATCGAGATCGACGGCAATGAAAAAGTTGTCGGAATCAAAAACGTGTCGATCAATGAAAATTTCTTCCAAGGTCATTTTCCCAACCGTCCGGTGATGCCGGGAGTCTTGATTTGCGAAGCGATGGCGCAAGTCGGGGCGTTCTTCGCGCATAATGCGCGCGGTGGTATGACGGACGACAAGGTTTTCGTGCTGACCGGATTGGACAACGTCAAATTCAAGCATCCCGTGGAGCCGGGCGATCAGTTGCGCATGGAACTGACCTGCCTAAAACGCCGGGGTTCCTTTTGGAAAATGCAGGGGATCGCCACCGTAGAGGGTAAATTAGTCGCCCAGGCGGAGATTTCCGCCATGGAAGTGGATCTGGCCTGAGGAAACGTCGCCATGAATCGGGTGCACCCAACGGCCATCGTCGACCGCTGCGCTGAGTTGGATAATGATGTAGAGGTCGGTCCGTATAGTGTCGTAGGCGCTGGAGTCAGCATTGGCAAGGGCAGTAAGATCCATTCCCATGTCTCGATCCAGGGGCGCACGACCCTGGGCGAGGCGAATGTCGTCTTTCCATTCGCCACGATCGGATCCTCGCCACAGGATCTTAAATACAAAGGCGAGCCGAGCGAACTGATTATCGGCGACCGGAACACCATCCGCGAATACGTTTCCCTCAACCCGGGCACGACAGGGGGCGGTATGGTGACCCGAGTCGGCGATCAGAATTTATTGATGATGTATTGTCATATTGCGCACGACTGCAAACTGGGAGATCGCAACGTGATTGCCAATGGGGCAACGCTGGGAGGTCACGTTATCATCGAGGACTTCGTCATTGTCGGTGGCTTGGTCGGCATACATCAGTTCGTCCGTATCGGCACCGGCGCCCTGGTGGGAGCCGGTTCCATGGTGTCCAAGGACGTACCGCCCTATTGCAATGCCACGGGCGATCGCGCGCGCCTTCGCGGCCTGAATATCGAGGGACTCAAACGCCGCGGTTTCGACGCGGGAGTTATCGAGACGATCCGCAAAGCGTACCGCATCGCGTTTAACTCCAAACTCAGGACCACCGACGCGCTCACGAGCATTCGACGAGAGTTGCCGGCCATTCCTGAAATAGAAAATTTCATTTCGTTCATCGCGCAATCGCAGCGCGGGATTTGTCGCTGATTTCATGTCGCACGTTTGTCCAACCGGAGTGCGACCACTTGTGTCTGTTGCGTGAAGAAGCTCGGACTGATTGCCGGTAACGGAAAGTTTCCCTTGATCTTTGCCGCGGAGGCAAAGCGCGCCGGTTATCGCGTCATTGCCGTCGCGCATCGGGGCGAAACCGACGCGGCCATTGACCAAACCGCTGACGAAGTTGCTTGGATTTACGTTGGCCAGCTCGGCAAAATGATCCGCGCCTTTCAGCGCTCCGGGGTGACCGAAGCCGTGATGGCCGGCGGTATTCGCAAAATCAAACTCTTCGGCAATTTCCGGCCGGATTTTCGCGGCGCGCGGTTCCTGACCAAGATTAAAAGCAGGGAGGACGATGCCTTATTGCGCGGTATCGCCGATGAATTGGCATCCGAGGGTATTCAAATTTTGCAATCCACTCTTTGCCTGCCTCAGATTATCTCGCCAGAGGGAATTTTGACTAAACGGGCGCCGCTCCCGGAGGAGTGGGACGATATTCGATTTGGATTTCAAACCGCCAAAGAGATCGGTCGACTGGGTATCGGCCAAACGGTGGTCGTGAAGAAGCAAGTCGTTTTGGCGGTCGAAGCTGTGGAAGGCACGGATCAGGCAATTCAACGGGGCGGTGCGTTGGCGAAATCGGGGTGCGTTGTTGTTAAGGTGAGCAAGCCGCAGCAGGATCTTCGCTTCGACATGCCCGCAGTCGGCGTGGATACGGTGAGATGCCTGCATGAGTCAGGAGCTTCCGTTTTGGCGATTGAAGCGGGCAAGACAATTCTCTTGGAAAAAGAAATATTACTTCGCCAGGCCGATGCGCACGGCATCTCTATCGTCGGAGTCAGCGATTAGAATATGAGCGCTTTTGCCGAGGGTCCATTAGCGGTCGGCGTCATCGGCGTCGGTTATCTAGGAAAATTTCACGCCGAAAAGTATGCTGCTTCGCCCAAAGCGAACCTTGTAGCCGTTATCGATACTGATGAAGAGCGCGCTCGCGAGGTCGGCAACCGTCTGAACACCGATGGGCTGACCGACTATCGCGCCCTATTTGGCCGGGTCCAGTGTGTCAGCGTGGCCGTGCCCACTCGTCTCCATTTCAAAGTGGCACGCGATCTGGTCGAAGCGGGAATCGATGTTTTGGTTGAAAAACCTTTGACCGCGGATATCTCTGAAGCGCGCGATCTGGTCGCCGTGGCCAAGGCGAAGAATGTCATTCTTCAAGTCGGTCACTTGGAGCGATTCAATCCGGCGATCCGCAGGCTCGAGGGGGTGATCAAGGAGCCAAAGTTCGTCGAGTGCCATCGTCTCGCTCCGTTCGTCGAGCGAGGCACCGATGTCGATGTGGTTTTGGATTTGATGATTCACGATATCGACGTCATTTCGAGTTTGGTCCGCTCGCCGGTCGAGCGCGTCGAAGCGGTAGGGGTTCCGGTATTGACCGACAAGCCGGATATAGCAAACGCTCGAATTAAGTTCGTCAATGGATGCATCGCCAACGTAACGGCGAGCAGAGTTTCGATCAAGCGGGAGCGAAAGATCAGGTTTTTTCAGCCGGACGCTTATATTTCGATCGATTACGATCAGCGCCGGGCGCAGATCTATCACAAACCGTCGCCCGGAGCGGGATGGCTCGATATTCGTGCGGAGAACATTGAAATCAAGGATGGGGACGCACTGGCCGATGAAATTGATTCGTTTCTCGACTGCGTGCGTACGCGCACACTGCCACTCGTCGGCGGCGCCGAGGGACTCCGGGCCTTGGAAATTGCATCCATGATCAGCGCGCAGCTCTAGCCGAACAACGTTTCTTGTGCCCCGGTTACACAAAGAAATCATGCTGGTGGTGGGTGAAGCGTCGGGAGATGCCCACGGTGCGCAGCTGGTCGATGCGCTACACAAGCGCGATGCGTCATTGAAAATCTATGGGGTTGCCGGCGAGCAACTTCAGGAGCGACGATTCGAGGTGCTGTTCAAGGTCGCCGCACTCACCGGCATGGGGCTTGTCGAGCTGGCAGGAAACATCCGAAATGTTTGGCGCGCTTACCTATTGCTCAGGCGCACCTTGCGAGAGCGCAGGCCTAATCTTTTGGTGTTGATCGATTTTCCGGATTTCAATCTTCGATTGGCCAGGGTTGCCAAATCGCTGGGCATTCCGGTGCTGTATTATGTAAGCCCGCAAATCTGGGCTTGGCGGAAAGGTCGCGTGCGGCAAATTGCGCGTTGGGTCGACCATATGGCGGTGATCTTTCCATTTGAGGCGCCGTTTTATGAAAAGCACGGCGTCAAGGCCACCTTTGTCGGTAATTCACTTCTGGAGACGGTGAAAGCCGGACGTGATCGCGCGACGACGCTGAGGGAAATCGGCCTGGATCCAAGCAAACCCGTGATTGCAATTTTGCCCGGAAGCCGGCACGGCGAGGTGAGCCGTCATTTGCCGATCATGGGAAAGGCCGCATTTCGCTTGTTCGAACAGAGTGGGCTGCAATTTTTTTGCGTTTGTGCGAGTACCATTGACGCTGGAGAAATCGCCGCGACGTTAAAGCATCCGCAACTGCGCATTCCGATCGTGCAAAACGACCGTTACGAAGCGATTCATGCTGCGGACTTGGTGTGGACGGCCTCCGGTACCGCAACTCTGGAGACCGCGCTGCTTGGCAGGCCGATGATCATTATGTATCGGCTCTCCTGGTTGACGTTCCTGATCGCCCGTTTACTCGTCCGTGTCGAGCATATCGGAATGGTGAATTTAATAGCGGGGGAGCGGATCGTGCCGGAACTCGTGCAAAAAGACGTCAATGCGGAGCGCATCATCGCGGAGACTCGCGGACTTCTCGATAATGCGCAGGTTCGCATTACAATTACAGAAAAATTGGCGCAGCTGCGCGATCGCTTGGGCGGGCCCGGAGCGGGCGACCGCGTGGCCGACCTGGCGCTTGCTCTGATGGTCTAAGGTTATTTAAAAGTGAATACTTACATTCGACTGCTGACATTTCTAAAGCCGTACGTATGGCCGTATTTTGTCCTTGCGATGATCTGTATGGTCGGATTCGGCGCCACCGATGGGGCTCTGCCATTTTTGGTGCAGCGAATCATTGACGACGTATTCACGCGCCGGGATCATGCGGCGCTCGCCTACGTGCCGGTTCTGGTGCTGGCGCTTTTTGCATTCCGCGGGCTGATGAACTTCGGTCAAAGCTATTTCAACGATTATGTGGGTTTGCGTATCATCAACGATGTGAGAAACGCGCTCAATCGCCACTTACAACTGCTCTCGCTATCCTTCTTTTATAGAAATCCGACCGGCACGCTGATCGCAAGGGTCAATAGCGACGTTAACCTGCTGCGCTACGCGATTACCGATGCCCTGGCTTCATTCATGAAGGACTCGGTATCACTGACGGCATTGGTGATTGTGGCGTTTTTGAAAGACTGGGTCCTGGCGAGCATGGCTTTTGTTGTTTTCCCCGCGTCCGTATTGCCCGTCATGCGCCTGAGTCGCAGAATTAAGCGCCTTACTCGGCGCGGGCAGATCCGCACGGGAACGCTGACAGCGCTTCTACAAGAAAGTATTCAAGGTAATCGCATCGTCAAGGCGTTCGGCATGGAAAACTACGAAGACCAAAGATTCAAGGAGGAAAATTGGCGGCTGTTCAAACAGTCGCTACGCGCGAGCCGCATCAAGGCAATCGTAGCGCCTTCGATGGAGATGTTGGCTTCTTTAGGGATTGTCGGTGTGGTTTGGTACGGCGGTTGGAGCGTTGTTGCCGGCGGCCGCACCCAGGGCGAATTCATGGCTTTTATGGCGGCGATGTTTTTGATGTACGGACCATTCAAGGGCCTGGCGCGAACTTATACGGCGGTTCATCAGGGCCTGGCCGGCGCGGAAAGAGTATTTGAAGTCCTCGATGAAAGGCCTGAGATAGACGACAAGGCGGATGCGCAGGTTGCCCGGCCGTTTTCAGAGTGCATCGAGTTTCATAATGTCAGTTTTGCCTATAAGGAAACACCGGTTTTGAAATGCGTTGATTTTAGAATTGAAGCGGGGCAGATGGTTGCTCTCGTCGGGATGAGCGGCGTCGGCAAGAGCACTCTGGTGGATCTTATCCCGAGATTTTATGATGTGTGCGAGGGTAGCGTCACGGTTGATGGCGTCGACGTTCGCGACTTGACCGTGACCTCGCTGCGCGGTCAAATCGGCATGGTTACGCAGCATACTTTTCTCTTTAATGATTCGATCAGGAACAATATTGCCTACGGGGATCCCGCGCGGCGCATGGAAGATATTATTGCCGCGGCCAAGGCGGCAAATGCGCATGATTTCATCCTGGCTTTACCCCGGGGTTACGATTCGGTCATCGGCGAAATGGGGATGCAACTTTCCGGGGGACAGCGCCAGCGGCTGGCGATCGCGCGCGCGCTGCTCAAAAACGCGCCGATCTTGATCCTTGATGAGGCGACTTCGTCCCTCGACGCGGGATCGGAGCGATCGGTTCAGGACGCTCTCGAAATTCTGATGACGACCCGAACCACGATCGTGATCGCCCATCGGCTGTCAACGATCCGCAAAGCGGATCGTATTGTGGTGATGGTCGATGGCGCCATCTCCGAAGAGGGGACCCATGATGAACTCCTGCATCGAAACGGCGAATACAACCGGCTTTACTCGATTCAGGCTTTGGAAGAGGGTGAATCCGAAGAGCGAGAGGCGTTGCACTAAGCGCTGGTCCCGCCGTGTGGTATTTGCTCTATAATCTCGCATTGGGCGTTGCCTTCGTGGCGACACTTCCCGCGTTGCCGTTGCTCTTTTTGCTCGGAACTCATTATCGCAGCGGATTCGCCCAGCGATTGGGATTTTACCCCGAGGCCACTCGTCGATCGTTGGCTTCGACAAGGCCGGTTTGGATTCATGCCGCTTCGATGGGTGAGGTACGCTCCGCCGAACCTCTTGTGCGCGAGTTCAAGGCGCGCGCACCGGAACGCAAGGTGTTAGTTTCGACGTTTACCGCAACGGGGAACCGGATCGCCCGGCAGATTTCCGGTGTCGATGCAGCGATCTTCCTGCCCCTCGATTTCCCGTGGTCTGTGCGGCGCGCGTTAAACACTTTTGAGCCCTCGCTGTTGGTGATTGTCGAGACCGAGATTTGGCCGAATCTTTTGCGCGCCGCCTTCAAGCGGGGCATCCCGACTCTGCTGCTGAGTGGCCGCCTTTCGGAAAAGGCTTTCGCACGTTATTCGCGTTTGTCCGGTTTTTTTCGCCGGGTGTTGCATTTCTTTACGTGCTTGGGCATGCAGTCACCCGCAGATGCGGCGCGCATCGAGAATCTCGGAGCGGTTGCGAGCAAAGTGAGCGTTGTCGGTAGCTTGAAGTTTGCGGCGCGTCCTCTTGACAGCGTGTGGGGAAAAATCACTTCGGCCAAGGATCCGGCCCGCCAGTTGATCGTTGCGGGCAGCTCCCATCGAGGCGAGGAAGAAATCCTGATTGAGGCTTACATGTCGGCGCGCGCGCGGTTCCCCGGGCTTTCGCTCGTATTGGCGCCCCGGCATCCGGAACGCTTCGCCGAGGTTGAAAGGTTGCTCCTAAAGACGGCCGTCAATTTCCAACGGAAGACCCGACTTACGGCAAAAGAATACTTTGCCCACGATATCTTGTTGCTCGATACAGTGGGAGATTTGCCCGGATTCTTTGCCGCAGCGGACATTGCCTTCATCGGCGGGAGTTTGGTTGACGGCGGTGGCCACAATCTTTTGGAACCGGCGCGGCTACGAAAGCCCATCCTTTTCGGGCCCTATATGAGCAACTTCAGAAGTATCGCTGATGAGATGAAACGCAACGGAGCGGCCGTCGAGGTACGCGATGCCGTGGATTTGGGCCGCGTCCTGATCCACTTGCTCAAAGATTCGGATCAACTTCGATTAATGGGTGAACGGGCGGCGCGCGTCGCGGGCGCGAATCGCGACGCGCTGATGCTCAATTTTAAATTGGCCGAGCGCTATTTATGATGCTGATTGATTTACGGCTCCGGACGCCATGATGACCGATGCCTTGGTGCGCGAGGTATGGGAAACGAGGGGGGTGCGCGGAAAGCTTCTGTGGGCGGTGTTTTTCCCGGTAGCGTTTCTTTATCGCTTCGGTGTTCAAATCCGCAACACCCTTTTTGATTGGGGTTGGTTCAAGGGTGTCCGGTTGCCGCGGCCAGTCATCAGTGTCGGCAATCTTACTGTCGGTGGAACGGGGAAAACGCCCACCTGCTTGTGGCTTGCGCGAGAGCTGCAAGGACGCGGCTTTAAAGTCGGCATATTGAGCCGCGGCTATCGTCGTCAAGAACGAAAGGCAGTGGTCCTTCATTCATTGACGCCCCAGGGAGACCCCGAAAAGACCGGCGACCTGCTTCGAGCGGGAGATGAACCGCTCATGATGGCGAGGCTTTATGGCCAAAACGTCGGAGTCTGTAAGAATCGCAAGGAAGCGGCGAAGCAGTTGTTGCAGGCAGCCGATGCGGACGTGCTTATCATGGACGATGGATTTCAACACCGGTGGATCCATAGAGATGCCGACCTAGTGCTTTTGGGGTCGCAATCCTCGGGATGGTTGCTTCCTGTCGGTCCGTTTCGCGAGCCGAAAAGGAATTTACGGCGCGCGGATTTTCTTCTTGAGACCGCGGCAACTGGCCAATGGAAGAATGCAATTCCTCCGAACCTGAGCGCGGTTTGCTATGCTGCAGCCCTTCGCCCGGTGTCGCTGGTCGGCTTCAATTCCCATCATTTCAAGGAATACCCACTCACGCTGCTGTATCGAAGCAAGGTCCTGACGGTCACGGGAGTCGCCGATCCCACAGGACTTTATCGGCTCATATATGATTGCGACGGAGAAATCGTCAACACTCTCGAGTTTCCCGACCATCATTCGTACACGACCGCCGATTGGCAGGAAATCAACCGTATGGCGCGGCTCGTCGATTTGATCATTACGACCGAGAAAGATATCCTCAAGCTACAGCGGTTTCCCTTCGCCAAGGACAAATTGCTGGCGCTACGTGTCGCCATGACCGTGGAAAATGGCGCAGCATTGGTGGACGCCATTGTTCGGAAACTTCGACGGGACGGCGATGCGGGACCGGCGATGCAGCCCGGCGCAGGCAATCCGCTTTAAACCTTGTATGCGGACTGTGGCGATAGAATAGTTGGAGAAAATCGTCGAAACATGAGAGCGCTTGTTACAGGTGTTGCCGGTTTTATTGGTTCACATTTAGCGGAAAAGTTGCTCGCCGACGGGGAGGAGGTCATCGGCATTGACAATTTTCTCGACAACTATCCGCGCCATTTCAAAGAAAATAATTTAGCGGCAATCGCCGGCCATAAGGGGTTTCAATTCCTCGGTGCCGACCTCTTGCGCATTGATTTGACGGATTTGCTGGGCGATGTTTCTCACGTTTTCCACCTTGCGGGCCAACCCGGGGTGCGTTCGAGTTGGGGTGCCGAGTTCAGCCGGTACACTGAAAACAACATCATGGCGACGCAACTTTTGCTCGAGGCCGCTAAGGGACTCAAGCTCGCCAAATTTGTGTACGCTTCGACATCCTCGGTTTACGGCGACACGGATGACTTGCCGATGCGTGAAGAAGGGGGCACGCGTCCGATTTCGCCTTATGGCGCGACCAAGCTCGCCGCAGAGCATCTTTGTCATCTCTATTGGCGCGCTTTTGGTGTTCCGACCGTGGCGCTGCGCTTCTTTACCGTATACGGACCGCGACAGCGGCCGGACATGTTTTTCCATATCCTCATGCGCGCGCTCGCGCGCGCTGAGGAAGTGCCGCTTTACGATGACGGCGAGCAGACTCGCGATTTTACATTCTGCGCCGATATCGTCGACGGTGTCCTGGCAGCCGCGCATTACCCTGGTCAAGGCGAGGTATTTAATTTAGGCGGCGGTTCGGAAGTGAGCTTGAATCAGGCTATTGCCGTTGCCGAAAACATCGCAGGACGTAAAGCGAACTTCAGACGGTTCGACCGACAGAAAGGCGATGTGCGTCACACCAGCGCGAGACTCGAGAGCGCAAGGATCAAACTCGGCTATTCGCCGCGAGTCGGTCTAGAGCGGGGATTGGCTGAAGAGTGGGATTGGATCCAGACAATAAAGGACTAACGCACGCTGCAAACGATTATTTGAAAAGGCCACATCGGATCTGAAAATCGAGGTGAGTTATGGAGACATTCACGGAAGAGGATATCGGCAACATCATTGCTCTCGAACATATCAATGTTCAGGTGCCGGATCAGTCCATGGCGGTGCTATTTTACGTGGTCGGAATGGGGTTTACACGCGATCCCTATTTGACCGTGGGGTTGAATAATATGTGGATCAATGCCGGTGAGCAGCAGTTTCACTTGCCGACACGCAAGGCGCAAATCATCGACGGCCAAATTGGCGTCATTGTCCCCGATCTCGATGCGCTCGAGAGCCGTTTGCAGGCGGTGGCGGATGGGCTCAAAGGGAGCAAGTTCTCGGTCAAACGATTTTCCAGTTATATCGATGTGACCTGCCCGTGGGGCAATCGATACCGTTGCCAACCAAGCCAGCCCGCGTTCGGCGACATGACGCTGGGAATTCCTTATGTTGAATTTTCCGTTAAACCGGGCGCGGCAAAGGCGATCGTCAGTTTTTACCGCGAGGCTTTTGGTGCCCCCGGCGGCGTGGAAAGTGATCCAGCCGGTTCCTTGGGGCGAGTGAAAATCGGGCGGTTGCAGTGTTTGATCTTTCGCGAAACCGAGCGGCCGATTGCACAGTATGACGGCCACCATATTGCGGTTTACGTGGCGAATTTTTCCGGGCCTTACAAGTATCTGGCGAGCCGCAGTCTAATCTCGGAAGATGTGCGTAATCATCAGTTTCGATTTAAGGATATTATTGATCCTGAGAGCGGTAATACCGTATTTCTTCTCGAGCATGAGGTTCGTAGCTTACGCCATCCGATGTATCAGCGTCCGTTCGTCAATCGTGACCCGGCCCAGTCCCAAAGGGCCTATCATCGTGGTTGGGATGCTTTTGTACCGTTTCAGCGCTAATCGGCGGCGCTCTCTTCACGAGGTTGCAATGGCCGTAGGGATCGGCCGAAATGTCCGCGCATAGGGGAGGACCACAATGACCATCAGCAAGGAACTTTTGGATATTCTCGCATGTCCAAAATGCAAGGGGGATATCCACCTCAATCAGACTCAAGACGGGCTCGTCTGTGATGCCTGTCATCTCATGTATCCGATCAAGGATGACATCCCCGTGATGCTGATTGATGAGGCGATTCGCCTGTAAACCAACATGTGGCCGGTCAATTGGGAGAATACGCTCATTCTCCAAACAAGTTTTCTCGGCGACACGGTACTGACGCTTCCCCTGATCTCCGAAGTTCGACGACGCTTTCCGGTAAAGAAATTGAGCGTGCTGTGCTTGCCTCCTAGTGGCGCCCTTTTGCAAGACCATCCCGCCATCGATCAGATTATCCTCGATGATAAAAAAGCGGCGAATCGCGGCTGGCAAGGCATGCGCCGTACCGCAGCGCGCCTCCGGGCGGAGAAGTTTACGATTGCCCTTACGCCGCACAAATCGTTGCGCAGCGCGTTGATTCTTTATCTGGCCGGAATTCCGCTTCGTGTGGGGTTCCGTGAAAGTCACGGCTGGTTTCTTTTCCATCAACGAGCCGAGCGCGACCCGGCGCGCCATGACGTGGAGAGAAATCTTTCAGTCTTGCAGGCATTCGGCCTTGCTCCCGAGCAATGCCAGCGGGCCCTTGATTTACCCGTGAGCGGCTCCGTTCAGGACGGCGTGAATCAAAAACTTCGCAACTTCGGCGTCAACGATACCGATCCGATTGTTGGGATCAGCCCGGGCTCGGTCTGGCCCACCAAGCGCTGGTCGGTCGCCGGCTTCGCGGCGTTGATTCGCACGCTGCGCCAAAGGCACGGCTGCCAGGTATTGCTTTTTGGCGGCGTCGACGATGACGCCGTTATTGAAGATGTTCAACGCCAGAGCGGCAATGCGGCTGTCAATCTAGTGCGGCGAGTCGGTTTGCGTGAGCTCGCGGCAGCCATCAATCGCTGCCACGTGTTTGTCACCAACGACAGCGGCCCCATGCATGTCGCCGTTGCGCGCCGGGTTCCGACCGTTGCGGTATTTTGCGCTACGACACCGGACCTGGGATTTTACCCGTACACAAATGACGCCATCGTCGTGCAGCGCGGTATCTCTTGCCGCCCGTGCGCGTCTCATGGCGGACGGCGCTGTCCCCTCGGTACAGAGGCGTGTATCCGGGAGATCACCGCCGAGATGGTCGTGCGCGCCGTAGAGAAATTGCTCGGCGGCGGGCGGCGCGGTATGCATCCGAGTTCCTTTCAGCCGGAACTGCTGACTGTCTAAAAGTCTTGCGTGCGATTACAGACAGGTCCACTGAACGAGCTGGAATGCTGACCGAAAACAGACTCTGGGGTGTCATTCCGAGCGGATTTAAAAAGGTCACTGGCAACGGGGGCTGTCTCTGGATCGTCCGCGAGGACCGCGGCGAAGAGATCGACGCATCGATTTGCCGGGCGGATTTGTCCGTGGCGGACAAGCGCTATCAGGGTCGGGGTGTTCTGAAATCGGTCCGGCTGCGGGACGGCGAGACCGCGCTGATCCGTAGCTATCGGCACGGCGGGCTTTTACGTAGCCTTACCCGGGAATGTTATTTTACCTGGCCGCCCCGGCCGTTTCGCGAGCTGGCGATTACCGAAGAACTGCGACGGCGCGGCTTGCGCACTCTGGAAGTCTATGCCGCAGGGGTGCAGCTGGTTTGTGGACCGATCTATCGAGGTTGCTTGGTAACCCGAGAGTTGCGCGATTCGAAGGATCTCTGGGCGACGTTGCAAGGTGAACCTGGATGTCCGCTGCCGCTCGCATCTATCCTCAAAGCAGCCGCGGAGACTGTGCGCGCCATGCATCGAGAAGGTGTTTACCACAGCGACTTAAACCTGAAAAATATTTTAATTAGGGCTACGCCTGACGGGGTGGAAGGTTACGTCATCGATTTCGATAGGTCGAAGCTGTTCTTGGGGAAGCTAGCGCCGCGTTTGGCGAAGGCAAATTTGGACCGATTGTTGCGTTCCGCGCGCAAACTCGATCCTGAGCGGCGTTACCTGACCGAGGCTTCCTGGAAGGAATTTTTAGAGTTTTATCATGGCGCCGCCGACGTCTGATGTGGCTCCCAAAAGAATTCTGATCGTGCTGCATGGCTCGATCGGCGACGTCACAAGAGCGTTGCCACTCGCCGGAATTCTACGCCGCGGGTTTCCGCAGGCTTTCTTGGCCTGGTCCATTGAGCCCGCATGCTCGCCTTTGTTGCAGGGTAATCGCGCGATCGATGACGTTCTAGTGTTCGACCGGAGAAACTGGTGGAAAAATGTCGGAGGATTTTTAGCGCGCGTTCACGCCGGCAACTTCGATCTGACAATCGATCTTCAAAGGATTTTCAAGAGCGGTTTTATCGGATGGTGGTCGGGAGCCCGCCAGCGTCTGGGTTTCCATCGCCGGGATAGTAAAGAATTCAACTGGATTTTTAACAATCTCCACATTCCACAGTATGGTGAGGAGATACCCAAGCTCGAACATTATTTGAAATTCGCCGATTATTTGGGTTTGGAGCGCGCAAACGTGCAGTGGGACTTTGGGCTAACTCAGGAAGAACGAGATTCGGTCGACCAGCGCTTAGGCAAAAACAGCCAGCCTTTTGCTGTTTTGTTTGTCGGCACTCGTTGGCAGAGCAAACAATGGTTTCCATTTCAGATGAGTCACTGCGCCGAGCACCTACGCCGCAACCACAATCTGGATGTAGTTCTATTGGGCGGAAACGAATATAGGAAAACAGCAAAAGAGGTTGAATCGCTTTGCCGTACCAAGATCGTCAATCTTGTCGGCCAAACGTCGCTACGAGAAGCCATTGGCGTCATTCAACGGGCAAAGATCGCTATCGGCCCGGATACCGGTCTCATGCATATCGCCGCGGCGGTGCGAACTCCCGTCATTTCCCTTTGGGGCGCGACCCGCCCTCAGAGGACAGGGCCCTTTGGATTCGGCGAGTTGGCGTTGCAAGGAGAAGCACCCTGCGTTCCGTGTCAGCGGCGAACCTGTTCGATTGGCCGGATTTGCCTGCAGTCTATTACAGCGGAGCAGATTGGGGCAAAAATCAATGCGGCGCTCGCCAGCCGGGAGCACGCGCGTATCAACCATGCGGGCTGATTATCAACTCGTCTCGGTTGGGGATTGGCGCGTCGCCCGTCTACCTCATCTATGGACTCGGCCAATCGAGGAGAAAGTTTTCGCCCTGGTCGAAGCGCAACCGCGGTCTAAACACCCGCAAACCGTCGCACTCCGTTTGTTATCGCAGAATCGGGAGGAGCAGTATTATCTCAAAGTATTCCACCCCGCAACGCGCAGCGCGGCGTGGAAAGACCTATTTCGAGCTTCCAAGGCCTTTCGTGCCTGGCGCCAGGGAACTGAATTAGCCGAAGCGGGATTCGCTGTGCCCATGACGATTGCCGCAGGCGAGCAGCGACATGGGCGGCTATTGAACCGTGCGTTCATTTTGTCGCAAAAACTCGACGGACAACCTGTTCCTCTCCTGCTTCGCGATATGATCGATCGCGGCGAGAAGAAAGCGGTGCTAAACGCAAAGAGAGCTGCCATAAAGCAAATCGCCGTCTTGGTGCGCCGGTTTCATCAATATGGGTTTGTTCACGGCGATTTAGTTGCGACCAATCTTCTTGTATCCAACGCGGCCGGCGGCGGGCACACTTTTTATTTTATGGATAACGACCGCACCCGGCGCTATCCGACCTGGCTGCCGCAATCCTTATGGAAGCGCAATCTTATCCAGCTCAATCGCATGCCGCTGCCCGGAATCACCCTGCAGGATCGAATGAGATTTTTCCGCGCGTACTTGAACAGGCAAAAACTCACGAGCAACGACCGCAGGCTGGCACACTGGCTCGAGCGCAAGACCCGCCAGCGACGCAGGGATTGTGACGGTGCCGATGCATCGGGTGATTTTAGAAAACTCATGAGCTGGTCTTGCGAGCCGACGGGGCCGGACACAGAAGGGGTTTTGAATCAGCGGTCTTTGTAAAAACGTTCAGGCCTGTTTACGAGTTGCGGCACGCCGGAGGTTTTCGTTACAGCGGCCCGCGGATCGAGAACCTGCTTCGTGAAGATTGGCTTAGTGCACAAACGCCTTGATCGTAATGGCGGAACCGAAAGAGATCTTTTCCAAACGGCTGAAGGGTTGCAAGATCTCGGACATGAAGTGCATCTCTTCTGCAGTGAATACGGTGTGCCGCCCCCTGCCGGAGTGCAGGCCCATCCGATACCGGTCATTCCATTCGGCAGGAGTTTTCGCCTATGGAGCTTCGCTTGGTGCGCGCCGCGTATGGTCGCCCGCGCGAACTGTGACGTGGTGATCGGTTTCGGTCGACTACCGCGCCAGGATATACTCCGCAGCGGCGGTGGTACGCACCGGGGTTTTCTTCGCCGGCTTGGCCGCGACAGCGGGAGGATCCGACGGATTTGGCAATGCTCGAGTATTTACCACCGAAGTTTGTTGGCCATCGAAAAGCGCCAGTTCGCTGCGGCAAACTCGCGGCACATAATCGCTGTTTCAGAACAGGTCAAACGCGATATCATATTTCATTATGGCGTTCCGGCGCAGAAAATCACGGTTCTGTATAACGGCATCGACACGGAGCGATTTCATCCGGCGCGGCGGGGCGAGGTTCGAAATCAAGTTAGAAACCGCTGGAAGATTCCTCCCGACGCGCAGGTTGTTCTGTTTGTCGGCAGCGGTTTTAGGCGCAAAGCACTAGACACCCTTCTGGCGCTCTTTGAGTCCCCGAAGCTCGAACGGGTGTATCTTCTCGTGGTCGGAAGCGACGCGCGGTTAGGCCATTATCGAGCACGCGCGGATGCGATTGCCCCCGGTCGTGTCCGATTTGCCGGGCGCCAGAATGACGTTGAAAATTATTATGCCGCCGCGGATGTTCTGGCCCTATTATCCATACAAGAAGCTTTCGGTAATGTGATTTTAGAAGCGCTCGCGTCCGGCCTGCCTGTATTGGCGAGCCGTGAAGTCGGCGCAAGCGAGATTATTCATGGGCCCCTGGCGGAAGGCTTGGTGGATTCCGGCAGTGAGACCCGGGTGCTCGAAGAGAAGCTGTTGCTGCTTCTGGAGAAATCCAGGGATCCCGTCACTCTAAGCCTGGCCAGGAGTCTGGCTGAAGAACATTCTTGGGCCAAACACTTCCATAAACTCGAAAAGCTGTTGTTGCAAATTCGCGCCAATTCCCCCGGTGTTACTGCCTGAGTTTAAATCGGAAAGACGCGCCGGCACGACGATATGGGTCTCACGTGCGATTACAGATCCGGCGTTGGTTGATGCGCTGGCCGGCGCAGACGGATTGTTAAATGATCCGAAATGCCAAATCATCAAGGATCAAACGAAGATCAAAGTCGGACGGATTACACTCAGCATCGCCGGCGAGATTCGATCGTTGTATCTAAAAAGGTACAACGCGTTTTCCCTACGTTACAAGTTGCTTTCACCTTTTTTCCGATCCGGCGCCGTGCGCTCTCTCAAAGGGACCGTGCTGCTCGCCGAAGCGGGAATTTCAAGCGCCAAGCCGCTTGCCGGCATGGAGGAACGGATCTTTGGGATACTCCAGCGCAGCTTTTTTGTGACGGAGGAAATCACCGGCGCAAAAACTTCCGATGCCTATTGGATAGAAGACCTTCGGAGTAGGCGGGGCCGCGCGGGGTTTTTGGTCCGGAGATTATTTCTCAGCGAGCTGGCGGCGTTATTCCATAATCTTCATGCTCAGCGGACCTATCATGACGACCTAAAAGACGCCAACATTATGGCGCTACCGGGGAAGAATAGTCAGCCGGTCAAGTTTCTTTTGTTGGATCTCGAGGGGGTGCGGCGCTGTCGCTATTTGAGCCGGCGGCGGAAAGTCAAAAATCTCATGCAAATTTATCGTACGTTGGGCAGACATCTTTCCCGATCTCAGCAACTCTTCTTTCTGCATCGGTACATGAAAAGTTCACCGCCAAGCCGAAAAGACGCGCGAGACCTCATCGAATGTGTTCTCGATCGTGCGCGGCGGTTAGACGCTTTGAAAGTACGTGTGAGAGGCGCGGTCTAGTTGGACCGTGCTTGGCTATCAATTCGTCCTGCGAGCGGCGCCGAAGGAACGCACCTCTTTAGAGGGCTAGTGTAGTGACTCTTAAATGAAGGTGCTTATGGTTCGCCAGAACAAAGGCGG
>CAMLCX010000001.1 GCA_946478635.1 uncultured Pseudomonadota bacterium | reverse complement strand
TTTCTTTTTTCGTTTTTTTCGTTTCGATCCGGCGTTGCCACATTCTCCCATTCTCCCAGCCAAAGTTGAGGGATAAAACGCTATACGTTAGCTTCCGAAACGCCTCCCCAGCTGGCAGTCCTGGTGCGAGCTTGCAATATATGCACCTTATACATACACTTGTTCGATGACGGCAACCTTTGATCCCAAGAAGGATGCTGCAAATCTTAAGAAGCACGGTGTCTCGCTTACCGAAGGGGATGGCGTTTTGAGTGATCCTCTGGCGGTCACGATTGAAGATGAGTCGGTTGAAGGGGAGCAACGCTTCGTGACCCTGGGGGCAAACACGTTCGGCTCGTTGATGGTTGTGGTCTGGACACCTCGGGATGACGATGTTCGCATCATCTCGGTTCGTAAACCGACACCGAAAGAAAGAAGGAATTATGAAAAGGGAGTATAACTTTTCCAAGGGTAAACGCGGAGCAGTGATTCCCCAGATTGGGAAAACGCGCATTACGATCTATCTGGATGACGGAGTTCTGGAACGATTCAAGGCTCGATCGCAGAGAACCGGAAAGGGGTACCAGACGCTTATCAACGAAGCGCTGAACTCCTATCTCGGTATGACGGCGAAGCCAGTTACGGAAGAAATGATCCGCAAGATTGTGCGTGACGAACTTGCGAGCCAAAACTGAAAGCTAACCATCGGGTTGAGAAGGACGCGGCGGGCCGCGCCTCTCACCCCTGAGCGTTAAGGATCCACGTGTCAGCCAAATTTGGGCTTTTTGTTTCCACTACCAACTAAACTCTGCCGTTAGTATTTGACTTCAACTAAAAACAACCCGTGCGGTGGCGCGGTTGGGCCGGCTTGGGTGCGATCGCGAGCTTCGAGTAATTCACTGAACGAATTCACCGGTCGGAGGCCCCGCCCCACTTCGACGAGCGTGCCGACGATGTTCCGCACCATGTGGCGGAGAAACGCGGTTGCTTCGACGGTGTAGACCACCAACTCGCCGCGTTGTTCCATGGAACTGCGATAAATTGTTCTAATCGGATGAGCCGCTTCGCAGCCGGCAGCGCGAAAGGACGAAAAGTCATGCTCGCCGAGCAGGCACTCCATCGCTGCGCGCGTGGCCGCAAGGTCCAGCTCCTCATGCAGATGCCAGGCGCGGTTGAGATGAAACGGCGAAGCGGTCGGACGGTTGAAAATATGATACTCGTAAACGCGGCTGCGGCCGTCGCGTCGCGCGTCGAACTCATCGGCAACGATCTCGACGGATTTAATCGCGATGTCATCGGGAGTCAGCGCGTTCAACGCCCGCCGAACGCGATGAGGATCGATTTCTTTTTCGGCAAAAAAATTGGCGACTTGGCCCAACGCATGAACACCCGCGTCGGTGCGGCCGGAGCCGGTTAGGCGCGTCGGCTTGCCGAGGAATATCGCGATCGCCCGCTCTAAAGCCGCTTGGATGGACTCACCGTTGGACTGAATCTGCCAACCGCAGTAGTTGGTGCCATCGTACTCAATGGTGAGTTTGATATTCACAATCGGCGCTCACCGCGGATCACCGGCAAGATCACAGATAATCGCGAATCAAAATCTCGGCGATCTGCACGGCGTTGAGCGCCGCGCCTTTGCGCAGGTTGTCCGATACCACCCAGAGATTGAGGCCGTTGGCCACCGATTCGTCTTCGCGAATGCGTCCTACAAAAGTCGCATCCTTGCCCGCCGCTTCGACCGGCGTCGGGTAAACGTTGTTTTCCGGATCGTCGGCAACGATGACCCCCGGAGCCTCCCGAAGAATTCTTTTCGCCTCAGCGGCCGAGAGTTTCACCACGGTCTCGACGTTGACCGACTCCGAATGGCTCAGAAACACCGGGACGCGCACGGTGGTCGCGGTCATCGGCAGATTCGGCTCGCTAAGAATCTTTCGGGTCTCCTGGATCATCTTCCATTCTTCTTTGGTGTAGCCGTTTTCCATGAAAACGTCGATGTGCGGGATACAGTTGAAGGCGATCTGATGGGGAAACTTTTCTTTCTTGAGCTCACGCCCGTTAAATAGAGAGGCCACCTGCTGGCTCAGTTCTTCCATCGCCATGCGCCCGGCGCCCGAGACCGACTGGTAGGTCGACACGACGACCCGTCTGATGCGCGCCGCATCGTGAATTGGTTTCAGCGCGACCACCATCTGAATGGTCGAGCAGTTCGGGTTGGCGACAATTCCACGGTTCTTGTATTTGGGAATTTCCTGAGCATTCACTTCCGGAACCACTAAAGGAATATCCGGCTCCATGCGAAAACAGGCGGTGTTATCGATAACGACCGCTCCCGCCGCAACGGCCGCGGGCACGAATTGCGCGCTGACTTTACCTCCCGCCGAAAAAAGACCGATGTCGATATCCTTGAAGGAATCCTCTTTGAGAAGACCGACGCGCACCTGTTTACCCTGAAACGCCAGGAATTGGCCGGCGGATCGCTCCGAGGCTAAAAGCCGAAGTTCGCCGACCGGGAATTGGCGATCCTCCAGTACTTCGCGCATTTGCTCACCGACGGCGCCGGTCGCCCCG
This sequence comes from uncultured Pseudomonadota bacterium, assembly GCA_946478635.1. The sequence goes on along the minus strand of CAMLCX010000001.1, from coordinate 58,300 downwards.
ACAATCGCGATATTGTATTTTTCCTTCTTCACGATGGATTATCCCTTGGCCTTATCGATCTTGTCGCGAACAAACTGCCCCATTTGCCGGCAACCCACAAGCTTGCCGCTCGGCTCCTGAATGTCGGCGGTACGATAACCTTCGTTCAACACCGCTTCAACAGCCGTCTCGATCCGATCGGCCGCAGCCGTCTGATCGAAGGAATGGCGCAGCATCATGGCCACGCTCAAGATCGTTGCCAATGGATTGGCCTTGTCCTGTCCCATGATATCGGGCGCCGTGCCGTGGACGGGTTCGTACATACCGACTTTTCCGCCCAGGCTGGCCGACGGCAGCATGCCGATGGAACCGGTGAGCATGGCCGCCTCGTCGCTCAAAATATCGCCGAACATATTCGTCGTGACGACCACGTCGAACTGTTTTGGATTGCGAATCAGCTGCATGGCGCAGTTGTCGACGAGTATATGCTCCAACGTGACGCCGGCGTAGCCCTCGTTTTTGTGAATCCTGGTCACGACTTTGCGCCACAGCTCGGTGACCTCGAGCACGTTCGCCTTGTCGACGGACGTGACTTTCTTTCGCCGCTTGAGCGCGGCCTGAAACGCGACATGCGCGATGCGCTCGATTTCGGGAGTCGTATAGACCTCCGTATTGACGCCGCGCTCGGTTCCGTCCGGGAGCTGGGTAATTCCTTTCGGCTCGCCGAAATAAATTCCCCCGGTGAGTTCGCGCACGACGAGAAGATCGGTGCCTTCAACCACTTCTCGCTTGAGCGTCGATGCCGACGCCAAGGCGGCAAATAACTTCACCGGGCGAAGATTCGCGAACAGACCGAGCTCCTGGCGCAGTCCGAGCAGCGCGCGCTCCGGGCGAATCGAATAATCCAGCCCGTCCCATTTGGGACCGCCCATGGCGCCGAGCATGACGGCGTCGCTCTGTTTGGCGAGATTAAGAACCGAATCGACGAGCGGCTTACCGTGCGCGTCGATGGATGCGCCGCCGACGATTCCCTCTTCCAACTCGATCCCAAAATTGTAAAGCTTTGCGACTTGCTTGAGAACTTCGATGCCCTCGCGCATCACTTCCGGCCCGATGCCGTCTCCGGGCAAGACCGCGATTTTGTAATTCATGGTCCCTCTTTCTCCACCACCTGGCGATAGTGTTTTCTTCCCTCGAGTTTGTTGAGTCCGTTGATGTACGCCAAAGCGCTCGCCATGATGATGTCGGTGTGCGCTCCCTGCCCCGAGACCCGAATGCCGTCGTCTTCGATCACGCAGGAAACCTCGCCCTGCGCATCGGCGCCGCCGGTGATCGCATTGACGGTGTAACGCACGAGATGAGACTGCGAGCCGGTTATTTTTGTGATGACTTTATAACAGGCGTCAACCACGCCGTCCCCTGAAGCATGATCGGTAACTTCGGCCGCGTCCACCCTCAGCTTGACTGTCGCGGAGGGGACGCCGTCCGAGCTCGAATTGACGTTCATGTAGAGCAATTCGAACTTATCCGGCCGGCCGGGCACCCGCAGTATTTCTTCGGCAACGATGGCTTCGATGTCCTCGTCGTAAACATTTTTCTTTTTGTCGGCGAGCTCTTTGAAGCGCAGAAACGCTCGATTCATGTCCTGCTTGCTGAGATTGAAACCCAAATGTTTCAGCCGCTCGTCAAAGGCATGACGTCCCGAATGTTTTCCCATGACCAAGCGATTTCCCGGGATGCCGATCGACTCCGGAGTCATGATCTCGTAAGTCTGCTTGTGCTTGAGCACCCCGTCCTGGTGAATTCCGGCTTCGTGCGCAAAGGCATTGTCGCCGACCACCGGCTTATTGATCGGAATCGGAATACCGGTAACCTGCGACACCAGCCGCGATGTCGGATAGAGCTGCTCGCTCGTGATGTTGGTGTCGAGATCGAGATAATTTTTCCGCGTGCGCAGCGCCATCACAACCTCTTCCAACGAAGTATTGCCGGCGCGTTCGCCGATGCCGTTGATCGTGCACTCCACCTGGCGCGCGCCGTTATGAACGGCGGCGAGCGAATTGGCCACCGCCAATCCCAGGTCGTTGTGGCAATGGGCGCTCCAAATAACCCGGTCGCCGCCGGCGGTTCGCTCAATCAAATTGGCGATCAGGGCGCCGAACTCCGATGGGATCGCGTAACCCGTAGTATCGGGCACATTGATGACCTTGGCGCCCGCGCGAATGACTTCGCGAAATACTTGCAGCAAAAACTCCGGGTCGCTGCGCGATGCATCTTCGGCTGAAAACTCGACGTAGTCGGTGAATTTTTTTGCGTGGGCGACCGCCTTGACCGCCGCTTCAAGAACCTCGTCCCGGCTCATGCGGAGCTTATGCTTGAGATGGATATCCGAGGTCGCAATGAAAGTGTGAATGCCGGGACTTTGCGCCGCCTCTACGGCTTTCAGCGCGCGCTCGATATCACCCTCCTGCGCGCGCGCCAAACTGACAATTCGCGGCCGGCTGACTTCTTGGCAAACGCGCCGCACCGACTCAAAATCGCCTTCCGACGACGCGGCAAATCCTGCTTCGATGACGTCAACGCCAAGTTTTTCCAATTGCCGAGCAATGACGACTTTTTGCTCGGCGGTCATGCTCGCCCCGGGCGATTGTTCACCGTCCCGCAGCGTGGTGTCAAAAATCTGCACTACGTTATTCTCGGTCATCCTTTCCATGGTCGAATCTCCTCAAAAGTTGGCCCGTTGACGCTGCCCGCAAATAAAAACTCCCGCGGCAGGGCCAACGGGAGTAAGTTTTTATTCGCTAGTTGAGCCAGGATCTTACGGCAACGCTTTGGCCGGGCTCCTTCTCGTCTCCCGCTGGCGTCTTAACTTGGTTAAGCACCATAACAGAGGTCCGGATAACGTGTACACTAGGACTGTCGTAAAGAACATAAGATGCCGTTCCGCAATAAACAGTGTAATCAAAATGATGCCGGAAACCAACATCCATATTGGATGGCGCCTCCTCACATCGTTATTCTTAAGGCTGAAATAGGGAATGTTACTCACCATCAGCGCCGCCAGGCCGTAAATGACCAGGAGCAGCGTGAGGTGGCGAGTCGGCGACCCCGCTCCGCCAAGATAGTAGAACATAATTACCGTCGAGGTAATCATTTGCGCCGCTGCGGGGATCGGCAACCCGACAAAATGATTCTTCGCCGTCCCTTGCGCTTGGACATTGAACCGAGACAACCTGAGCGCACCGCAAACAACATAGGTACAGGCCGCTAGCCAGCCCCAGTTCTGCCACGGCACCAGAGCCCAAATATAAACCAGCACGGCGGGCGCCACGCCGAAAGACACGACATCCGCCAAGGAGTCGAACTCGACACCGAATTGGCTTGTGGTCTTGGTCAAGCGCGCAGCATAGCCATCGATACCATCGAGAACATTCGCCAGTATAATAAACAGCGCCGCATTGATGAACTCGCCGTTGAAAGTCGCAATGACCGAAAAGAAACCGCACATGAGGTTGCCCGCGGTGAACAAGCTCGGGATGAGATAGACTCCCCGCCGGAGCTTCTCGGACCGCATGCGATGGCGCAGCGGCACACGCGGCCTGCCACGCCGGCGCAGCAACCTCACCTTGCCGAGTTCGCCCATTTGGTTAGGTTCTGGAGCATTCATTGCGCTCATACAAACCTCCCGACGACGGTCTCTCCACCTTTCACTCTCTGTCCTTCGCTAATCTCTATTTTACACCCGCGCGGCAAATAGAGGTCCGTTCTAGACCCGAACATGATCAGGCCAAACCGATCGCCGCGTGGCAAAACATCGCCCGGCTTTACCCAACAGACGATCCGCCGCGCCACAACACCCGAAATCTGCACGACGCCAAAAAACCTTCCCTTTTCATCGACGATCTTGAGAGCATTTTGCTCGTTTCTTTCTGACGCCTCTTCCTTATACGCCGCGAGAAATTTTCCCCGCTTATAGCGAATCTCATCTATTTTGCCGCCGACGGGAAAACGGTTGATGTGAACGTCCAGCGGCGAAAGAAAAATACTCACGCGAGTGGTAGTGCCGGCAAACTGCGAACCTTCACTCACATCCGCAATACTGACGACTTTCCCGTCAGCGGGCGACACCACAAGTCCCTCATTCGACGGTATTCGGCGTTCCGGATCGCGAAAAAAACCGGCCAGAGCCAAGGTCGCAAATCCCAGGACACCGCAGGCCAATTTCCAACCGGCCATTCCCGTGATAACGGTCAAAGCCGCGCCTGAGAAAATAAATGGATAGCCCTGTTTCGCGATTCGCATGCGACGCTGTAGCCTTCGGTTTCACGGGAAATTCGGAGTTTAGTTCCGGCTTTTGTCGACCAGCCGGTTCTGACCGAGCCAAGGCATCATGGCGCGAAGCCCTTCGCCGACTTTCTCCAAGGGATGGTTCCCCGCTTCCTTGCGCAACTCGGTAAAGTGCGGCATGCCACACTTGTATTCGTTGATCCATTCATCCGCGAACTTGCCCGATTGGATATCTTTAAGAATCTGCTGCATCGCCTGCCGCACCTCTGGGCCGATAACCCGCTTGCCGCGCGTCAAATCTCCGTATTCCGCCGTATTGCTGATCGAATAACGCATATTGGTCATACCGCCTTCATAAATCAGGTCGACAATCAGCTTCACTTCATGGACACATTCGAAGTACGCCATCTCCGGCGGATAGCCCGCGTTGACCAACGTTTCATAGCCGGCCTGGATCAACGCGCACAGGCCGCCGCACAAAACCGATTGTTCTCCAAAAAGATCCGTCTCAGTTTCATCCTTAAACGTAGTTTCGATCACCGCAGCGCGCGCGCCCCCGATGGCGCTCGCGTAGGCGAGACCGATTTTTTTGGTATCTTTCGAAGGATCCTGATGGATAGCGAGCAAGCACGGTACGCCCCGGCCCTTCTGATATTCGCTTCGTACCAAATGCCCGGGCCCCTTCGGCGCGACCATAAAAACATTGACCCCGCTCGGCGGAACTATGCGTTTGAAATGAATGTTAAAGCCGTGACCGAATGCGAGGGAGTTGCCGTCCTTTAGACCCGGCTCGATTTCTTTTTCATAGGCTTCGCCCTGTAGCTCATCGGGCAAAAGAATCATCACGATGTCGGCCGATGCCGCGGCGTCTGCGGTCTCCGTTACCTTGAGCCCGGCATTCTCGGCCTTAGGCCACGAACTGCTACCGCGTTTGAGGCCTACGACAACCTCAACGCCTGAATCGCGCAAATTATTAGCGTGCGCATGACCTTGGCTGCCATAGCCAAGAACCGCGATTTTTTTACCTTTAAGCACACTCAGATCGGCATCGCGATCATAATAAACCTGCATGGGTTCACTCCTTCGGATCTTCTAATATGCCGCCTCGATGGCGGCAAGTCAACGCCAAGTATCCGTAAGACAATGACTTCTGCGGTCAACATCAACGGAACGACGGCCAGATTGGACTGGCTAAAATACGGCGCGTTAAACCCCAATGACCGTAACTTTCTTAGGGACCCCGCTGAGCGAAAGGTCCGAGCACCGCCGATTACTATAGCAGACCGGAAAATTACGTTTATTTAGGATTTCAACAGCGCAGGTTCGCGCCGCGGCGACGCAGTACGGGTTGTCTCTCGGGAGATCGCAATTCTGCCGGTGCGGATCAGTTCTTTGATGCCCAACGGTTGGAGCATGCTGATCATGGCCTCGACTTTTTCGACATCTCCGGTGATCTCAATCGTGTACGTGCTGGCCGAAGAATCGACGATCTTGGCGCGAAAAATATCCGCCAGCCGTATCGCCTCGTCCCGGTGTTCCGGTTTGGTGTGGACCTTGATGAGCGCAGTTTCGCGGTCAAGAAAATGGGTCTCCGTCAGGTCAACGACTTTGAGAACTTCCACCACCTTGTTGAGCTGCTTCATGATCTGCTCGATGATCCGATCATCACCTGCCGTGACGATCGTAATCATCGACGCTGTCGGATCAAGGGTCGGCGCAACTGAAAGGCTCTCTATGTTATAGCCTCGGGCACTAAAAAGACCGGCAACTCTGGCAAGCACGCCAAACTTGTTTTCGACAAGAATCGATATGATATGTTCCATCCGAAAAAATGATCAGGCAGGAAGAACACCCTCTCCCTCATCGACCTTTCTCTTAGGTGAGCCACCTTTTCTCGCAAGCTTGAGCTCGGGCGGGTCTTCGAGCATCATTTCATGCTGGGCGCCGCCGGCGGGAATCATCGGGTAGCAATTTTCGTAAGGATCCGTGTGAATATCCATCAACACCGGCCCCTTGTGCTTCAAACCTTCCTTCAAAACGGGCTCGACTTCGCGCGGCGTGAGCGCGCGCAAGCCCTTGATGCCGTAGGCATCCGCAAGCTTGACAAAATCCGGCATTTTGCCGAGCAAGCTCGCCGAGTAACGGCCTTCATAAAACAGATCTTGCCACTGGCGCACCATGCCGTGCACGCCGTTATTCAATAAGATAATTTTGACCGGCAATTTGCGCTCAGCCGCAACCACCAACTCCTGCAGGTTCATCTGAAAGCTACCCTCGCTGGTGATGCAAAGCACCTGACGTTCGGGATAGGCAACCTGCGCGCCAATGGCGGCGGGAAAGCCGAATCCCATGGTGCCCAAACCGCCCGATGTCAACCACGTCCGCGGCTTGCTTCCTTTAAAATACTGCGCGGCAAACATTTGGTGTTGTCCCACGTCCGTGGCGACGATCGCTTCATGCTTGGTCAGCTCATAAAGCTTTTCGATGACATATTGCGGCTTGATCGTTTTGTCGTCCTGCTTGTAACTGAGCGGGTGCGCTTTCTGCCATCCGGTGATTTGCTCGATCCACGGCGCGCGCTGCGCTTTGGTTTGCGCCGGATGTCCATCCATCGACCGGAGAATCACGTTGAGTTGGCGCAACACGGCTTTCACGTCGCCGACGATCGGAATATGCGCATGAAACGTTTTCTTGATCGACGTCGGGTCGATGTCGATATGAATCACCCGGGCTTCCGGACAGAATTCCGAGAGTTTGCCCGTAACACGATCGTCAAAGCGCGCGCCCACCGCGATCAACAGATCGGAGTAATGCATCGCCATGTTCGTGCAATACGCCCCATGCATACCGAGCATCCCGAGCGAAAGCGGATGGGTACCGGGGAAACTTCCCAAGCCCATGAGCGTCATCGTCACAGGGATCTGGGCAATTTCGGCCAGCTCACGGATCTCATCGGCCGCATCGGAAAAAATCGCGCCGCCGCCGACATAGATCACCGGCTTCTTGGCCTTCATGATCTCTTCAGCGGCTTGCTTGATTTGGTTCTTGTTGCCGCCGATGGTCGGATTGTAACCGCGCAGATTCACCTTTTCGGGGTACTTGAACTCGGCCTTCGCCGTGCTCACATCTTTGGGAATATCCACCAAGACCGGACCGGGGCGGCCGCTGGTTGCGATATAGAACGCTTCCTTGATCGTTTGCGCTAAATCGTTGACGTCCTTCACCAGCACGTTGTGCTTCGTGCACGGCCGGCTAATACCGACGTTGTCCGCCTCCTGGAAAGCATCGTTTCCGATCAGATCGGTGGACACTTGGCCGGTAAAAGCGACGAGCGGAACGGAGTCCATATATGCATCGGCCAATCCGGTGACGATATTCGTCATACCCGGACCTGAAGTCACCAAAACAACACCCGCTTTCCCCGTAGCCTTGGCATAACCCTCGGCCATGTGCGCGGCGCCCTGCTCGTGGCGCGTGAGCACGAAGTCGATGTCCTTTCTCTGGCACAGCACGTCAAATATCTTCAGCACCACGCCGCCAGGCAAGCCGAAGACGGTCTTGACGCCTTCGTGTCTCAATGACTCACAAAATATTTCCGCTCCGGTCACTTTCATGAACAACTCCCTAAAGTGCCGCGCCAGCCTGACGATGTCTTCCGAGAATTTCCATCATTCGATCTTTACCGGCGAGCTTCAGTTTTTGAATCTTTTTCATCTCCACCTCTTCTTCCGGTGTAAGATGATGCTTGTGTTGAAATTCCGCGAGCTTGCTCTCAAGTTCGCGGTGCTCCTCATAAAATTTTCTTAACTCTGGATCCTTGTCCAGCAGGGAGACAATCGTCTGTTCGTCCTTAGGTTCCATACGGCGCCTCCTTTTTTTGTGTTTAAGTCTCAAGCGGGAGTCAAATCTAACGTACGGGTATTACTTTGTCAACGCAGATTGGCTCATAAGTGCCCGACAAGTTAGGTCAAATTTTTCTTTTACTCTCGGCTTCGGACGCCCGCAGATACACCGGCGTCAAAGCGCCGACATCGTCGAAGGACGCGGCAGCAAATCGTTGCTCCGCCAAGCGCGCGACTTGCGATGCGACCGAGCCGTAGGCATCACCGGAGCAAATCACAGCCAACGCACCCAGAGATTCGCGCAGTTGCCGCTCGTACGCTTTGACGCCGTTGCCGACCAGTAGCATCGCCGAATCGGTTTCAGAATATTCCCGCACGAGATCAATCGCTGATCTGAGGGATGTAACGCGATCGAGCGCCAAGCGCGCGAGCGTCTCCGCCGGATCGCGGCGAAAAAACGCTAAATAGACCTCGCCCTTCCGGGCGTCGAGGACGGACCCGACAACTCCATGGAAATCCCTCACGCGCGCCGCATTGGCTTCGAGTGTGGAGACACCGATCAGCGGCAGGCTGGAGTCATAAGCCATCCCCTTCGCCGTCGCTAATCCGATGCGCAACCCGGTGAAAGAACCCGGGCCGATGGACACCGCGATACCGGATAAATCTTGAAAAGTTGCGTGAAGTTTGTCGAACAGCGCTTGGATGAGGGGAAGAACGGTCTCGGCGTGATTGCCTAGCCGTGGACCTCTAGACGGATCCCCGTTTGCAGTGGTTTCCGCATGAATCTCCTCAGCAAGTAATTTTCCATCTTCAACCAGTGCAACACTCGCTCCCGGTATCGAGGTATCGATACCCAGAATTCTCACCCTCCAACCTGTTTTTCGAAAAATCTCACAACGTCATTGTAGAACGCATAAACCATGAGCAAAGCGAGCAAACATATCCCCACTTGCTGCGCCATTTCGCGATATTTGACCGAGACAGGCTTGCGAGTCACCGCCTCGACCAGGAAAAAAACCAAGTGGCCACCGTCGAGCACCGGCACCGGTAACAAGTTAAGCACTCCTAAATTGATGCTTAAGACCGCCAGGAAGGCGAGAAAACTACCTAACCCCTCCTGCGCCTGCTGGCCAGCCATTTGCGCGATCAAGATTGGGCCGCCGATATTGCGCGGTGAGACATCGCCTAGGATCATCTTGTAGAACGCCAAGAGCGTAAGCTTGGAGTATTCGTAAGTCTGGGAAACGGCCCGAACCCCAGCTAAACCGGGGTTGCCCTTCTCGATTCTCGCTTGGCTGCCGATACCGATCATCCAGTCATCCTTGCGCTCGCCTAAAATCGTGCGACCTTCTTTTTGCGTCGGCCGCACGGAAATATCGACGGTATCACTGCCGCGGCGAATTTGTATCTTCAACGGTTTACCGCCGCTGCCCTTGATTTTACTGGAAAGTTCCTCCCATTCCTTCACCTGCGCTCCGTCGATCGCCAGGATCCGATCGCCTTTTTGGATTCCCGCGATTTCTGCAGGCGAACCTTTTTCAACCCCGCTCACTTGCGTCGACATAACGGGGAGACCGTAGAACGTAAAAACCACCATCAAGAGCAGCACCGCGAGCAGGAGATTGAACCCCGGACCCGCGACAACGATGGCGATACGTTTAGTCAGGCTTTTGGCTGCGAAGGATTTTTCCAAATCGGCGGGCGACACTTGTTCGTCGGGATCCTCGCCGACCATTTTGACGTACCCGCCGAGCGGGAATGCGCTCAATGCATATTCGGTCTCACCCACCTTTTTGACCCAGATCTTTGGACCGAAGCCGACCGAGAAGGTCAGCACGCCAACGCCTGACAATTTCGCGAACAGGAAATGCCCAAATTCATGAAATACGATTAGCAGACCCAGTCCGATCACCGCTGCGGCGATCGAATAAATCACATTTTCCATCCACTTATCTCCTTCAACATCGCCAACTAATGGACCAGCACCGATGCGTGCTGCCTGGCCCAGCCATCGACTTCCAGGACTTCCCCGATTTCCGCGGCTGCGCGGTTAACGTGCTTACGCATCGTTTTACTGATTATACGATGAATTTCGCGAAATCCTATCCTGCCGTTCAAGAAAGCTGCGACCGCAATCTCGTTCGCGGCATTAAGCACCGCCGGCATCGTGCCCCCCTCGCGCAGCGCTTCATAAGCCAATGACAAAGCCGGGAAGCGTCTTTTTTCCACCGGCAGAAAATTCAGCTCGCCATGCTGCGTCAAATCGAGCGATCGCCAGCTGCCCCTTAGGCGGTTCGGAAATGACAACGCGTAAGCGATCGGAATGCGCATATCGTTTATGCCCAGCTGCGCGATGATCGAGCCATCCTGGTAGCGCACCATCGAGTGGACTACACTTTGTGGATGGATAACGACTTGGATGGAGTTTGGGTCCATGTCGAATTCCCAGCGGGCTTCGATCACCTCAAGACCCTTATTCATCATCGTCGCCGAATCCACAGTTATTTTCTGACCCATTTTCCAATTAGGATGTTTGAGCGCTTGTGCCACGCTCACCTTGTCCAAGCGGTTGAGCGCGGTGCGGAGAAACGGACCACCGGAGGCTGTCAAAATTATTTTGTCAACTTCCGCGCGTTGGTTGCCTTGCAAACACTGGAAGATCGCGCTGTGTTCGCTATCCACCGGCAGGAGACGAACCCCTTTTTTCTTGGCCGCATCGACGAAAATCTGACCGGCCATGACGAGGGCTTCTTTGTTGGCAAGCGCAATTTCTTTGCCGGCTAGCAGACCGTGAAGCGTCGGCATCAATCCGGCACCGCCGACGATAGCCGCCAAGACAGTATCGACTTCCGGTGCCGATGCCACGGCGGCCGCACCGGATTCGCCAAATAAAATTTCGACCTTATTGCCAATGAGGCGGCGCAATCGGGGCACATCCGCTTCGTCCTTGATCGCGACACACTTGGGTGAAAACTCTTTAATCTGCTTCGCTAGCAGAGTCAGATTCTGGCCCGCGACCAAGCCATATATTCTGAATAACTCGGGAAACTCGCGAACGAGAGCGAGAGTGCTAACACCAATCGAGCCGGTCGAGCCCAGTAGAGCAATCGCTTTCACGGATGAAACACCCTCAAATAAGCGCTGGTGAAAACGGCGGGAAAGATCAAGCTGTCAAGCCGGTCGAGCAGTCCGCCATGGCCAGGTAAGAGCTTACCGGAATCTTTGACGGTAAACACCCTCTTGATCCACGATTCGAAAAGATCACCGAGCTGGCCCAAGACGCCAACGATCAACGATAATATTAATATCTCGACCCAATTGACATTGACCTGCTCTAAGAAAATTTTTGCCGCGACAAGCCCCGCGATCATAGCGCCGCCCAGGTAACCCCATGCCCCTTCCACCGTCTTACTTGGACTGATCTGGGGTGCCAATTTCTTTACACCCAGACCCCGGCCAACGAAATAAGCCGCAGTATCGCCGGACATCACGACGAATAACACCCAAGCGGTCCATGCTCGCCCCTGCGGCTGGCGGAACAAGGACACCCACTGCGGCAACAGAAACCCTGCATAGGCTCCACCAAGCAGAGTAATCGATAAACGATTCAATCCCACCACGAGCTCGCGCTCCGTTAACAAAAAAATAGCGAAGCCGACCAATAAGACTGCGCTGAGCCAATGCGTGACGTACAAGTGACCGTCAAAAAAAACGGCTGCCGACAAGGCGAGGCCGAAAAGGACACCCAGTTGCCGCTCCTTCGGCGCATGTGGAAATGCCATGGCAAAAAACTCCCACAGTGCCCCGAACGTAAGCAAGGAAACCAAGAGGGGGAATACCCAGGGCGGGCTCCAACCGATCACCCATACCAATCCCGGCACCGCGATTGCCGCGGTGGCCATTCTTAGCCTAAGGTTGGCGTCCATCGGCTCGTGCCGACTCCGCAATCGGTCCGCCTAATTGTTCGTCGGTGCGACCGAAGCGCCGGCGGCGGCGTTGATAGGCAAGCAAGGCCTGAAGAAATTCCGATTCGCGAAAGTCAGGCCACAGCGTCGGCGTCACATAGAGTTCGCTATACGCAATTTGCCAAAGATAAAAATTGCTGATGCGCATCTCACCGCTGGTGCGGATCAGAAGATCCGGGTCCGGAATGTCTCCGCTGTCAAGATGCGCCGCTACCATGCGCTCATCGATCGCATCAGGATCAAGCCGATGGTCGCGGGCGTTTACGGCGAGCTTTTTAGCCATTCGGACAATCTCGTCGCGGCCGCTGTAACTCAAAGCGAGAACCACCGTCATGCGCTGGTTGTTGCGGGTTAGCTCAATTGTTTCTTCCAACGCGGCTTTGACGCTCGCTGGCAGCCGGGAGCGATCGCCGACGGCAACCAGGCGGATGCCGTAGCGCATCATTTTGGCACGTTCGCCGGCCAGATACTGCTCCAGGAGGCCCATGAGCGCATCGATCTCGTCGTGCGGCCGAAACCAGTTTTCGGTCGAGAATGCATATAGCGATAAATAGCGAACACCAAGTTTACGACTCATCTCGACGATAACGCGAACAGATGTCTTACCGCGCCGGTGACCCTCGATACGGCTCTTGCCGCGCGATTTAGCCCATCGGCCATTGCCGTCCATGATAATAGCAACGTGATGGGGCAACCGGGCTTTATCTAAGCCGTCTAGCTCCATCGCTTTTCTGTGGACCTAGTTAAAATCATGGGTAAGATTCTGAACGCTACGGGTGGGGAATACCGAGGAAATTCGAACGCAGGCAATGGGAGCCCACGCGTCCTAAACCGCCATGACCTCTTCTTCTTTAACCTTGACGACTTTGTCTATTCGTCCGATAAAATCGTCGGTAATCTTTTGCACGCGATCGTGACCATGTTTGGCGTCGTCCGCCGTCAGTTCTTTTTTCTTTTCCAAATCTTTTAGATGCTCAATAGCGACGCGGCGGTGATTACGCACCGACACCCGGTACTCTTCAGCGATTTTCTTGACATGCTTGGCCAGTTCCTTGCGCCGCTCTTCGGTCAACTGCGGAATAGGTATACGAATCACTTTCCCGTCATTGTTCGGCGTAAGCCCGAGGTCAGACTTGAGAATGGCCTTTTCGATCTCGCCCATGGCATTTCGATCAAAAGGTTGTATGACCAGAAGCCTGGGCTCCGGCGCGCCCAAGGTCGCCAACTGGTTCAAGGGCGTGCTTGCGCCGTAATAATCAACCAAGATATGATCCAAAAGCGCGGTGGAAGCCCGTCCAGTGCGCAGCTTGGTAAGCTCTTTTCGTAGGGCGCCTAACGATCCGTCCATTTCTTTTTGCAACTGGGTAAAAATGGCTTCGTTCATCGTCTTCCCCCGCTGACCAGAGTGCCGATCGGCTCGCCGGTAACGACTCGTTTAATGTTTCCTTTTTCCATCAGATTAAAAACAATGATCGGGAGATTATTGTCCATGCAGAGTGAGATCGCCGCGGAATCCATCACCTTTAACCCGCGGTTCAAAACATCAATATAGTTGAGCTCGTCAAATTTTTTGGCGGCCGGGTTTTGGATAGGATCCGAATCATACACACCGTCAACTTTGGTCGCTTTGAGGATCACTTCAGCGCCGATTTCCATGGCGCGCAGGCTTGCGGTCGTATCGGTGGTAAAATAAGGATTCCCCGTGCCACCAGCAAAAATGACAACCCGGTCTTTTTCCAGATGTCGTGTGGCGCGCCGTCGGATATAGGGCTCGGCGACTTGCCGCATTTCGATGGCCGACAAGACCCGGGTCGACACTCCGAGTTTCTCCAAAGCATCCTGTAGCGCAAGGCTATTGATGACCGTCGCCAGCATCCCCATGGTGTCAGCGCTGGCGCGATCCATGCCCATCTCGCTCGCCACAGCGCCGCGCAAAAAATTTCCGCCGCCGACAACCAGCGCCAATTCGCAACCGATCTCTTTGACTTCTTTAATCTCTTGAGCAAATGCCTTGACGGTAGCTGCGTCAATGCCGAAATTCAGCGGCCCGGCGAAAACTTCGCCGGTAACTTTGAGGATGATCCGTCTGTACTTGGGCCCGTCGTTGCTCATGCGGTTCACACGGGGATCTCAATCGTTCACGGTTCCTTCGCCCAGATGATAACGGGCGAAACGCCGGATCTGAATATTTTCGCCGAGGCGCGCAATCGCATCATTGATAACGTTAGTGATATTTTTATCCGGGTCTTTGATAAAGGATTGTTCTAGCAAACAAACCTCCGAAAAAAACCGCTCGATTTTCCCCTCGACGATCTTGTCGACGACTTTTTCCGGCTTCCCGGTTTCCAACGCTTGCTGCCGATAAATTTGTTTCTCTTTCTCCACTTCAGCAGGCGAAATCTCTTCGCGCCGGACCACCCTTGGATTGGCCGCTGCGACTTGCATGGCGACGTCCTTGAGCAGGGCCTGAAACTCGGGAGTACGCGCAACAAAGTCCGTTTCACAGTTGATTTCAACTAACACGCCAATCTTGCCGCCCGGATGCACATAGGCGCCAACGGCGCCGTCTGCGGCCATTCGATCCGCTTTCTTCGCCGCAGCAGCCAAACCTTTTTGCCGCAAATAATCTACCGCCTTTTGTAAATCTCCGCCGGTTTCGGTGAGAGCTTTTTTACAATCCATCATTCCCGCTCCGGTTTTTTCCCGAAGCTCTTTGACAGTGCTGGCGCTAACTTCCATTGAACTCAAACTCCTGCGGCGGGCATTTCGGAGACAAGAGCGGCGGACTCTATCGCCGCTTTATCGTCTTCTTTGCCTTTGCTCAAAGCCTGTTCGTAAATCGTTTTTCCTTCGATGATCGCATCCGCGATGACGGAACAAAACAAGCGAATGGCACGGATCGCGTCATCATTGCCGGGCACTTTGTAGTCCACCATATCCGGATCGCAATTGCTGTCAATCACGGCGATCACCGGGATACCGAGCTTGCGCGCCTCTTTAACCGCGATTTCTTCTTGTTTTGGATCGATCACGAAAATCGCATCCGGCAACTTACGCATCAATTTGATGCCGCCGAGCGACTGCTCGAGTTTGGCTTTTTCGCGTGAAAGTCCGAGCAATTCCTTCTTTGTTAAGGCAGCGACGATTTTGGGATCATTTTCCATCTCTTCAATCCGGCGCAGGCGCTCGATGCTTTGGCGAATCGTCGCAAAATTTGTTAAAGTTCCGCCGAGCCAGCGATTATGCACATAAAACATGCTGCAGCGGACGGCCTCCTCGCGAATCGCATCCTGCGCCTGCTTTTTAGTGCCGATAAATAGAATATGCCCCCCGGATGCAGCCAGATCACGCACCACCGTTTCGAGATCTTTGAACATCGCTACGGTCTGCTGGAGGTCGATGATGTGGATGCCGTTTCTCGCGCCGAAAATATAGGGCTTCATTTTCGGGTTCCAACGGCTCGTTTGGTGTCCGAAATGGACCCCCGCCTCCAACAGTTGCTTCATTGAAATCTCGCTCATTTCCGCGCTCCTTTGGTTTTTGTCCTCCCCTCTCATCAGCTCCGTACCGGACCTCGGAGGCACCTCAGTTACGGATCAGAAAGGGTGTGAAATAAACTGAATGAAATGCCCGCGCGCCAACCAACGCCGCGCTCGCATCCCGCCAGTGACCCAAAACACGTAAAGGCTTTGATAACCTTGCGTTTCTAACAAAGTTCCGCACTCGACGCAAGATTGAATGGAAAGCGGAACCTTACTGGTTCATGGACTCAAGAAATTCCCGGTTGGTCTTTGGCCCGTGCATCTTGTCGAGCAGGAATTCCATGGCATCGACTACGCTCAGTTGCGACAGCACTTTGCGTAAAATCCAGATACGATTAAGGTCCTCTTTGGGAATTAACAGTTCCTCTTTGCGCGTGCCCGACTTGTTGATATCGATCGCCGGAAAAACCCGCTTATCCATCAACCGACGGTCCAGATGGATCTCCATGTTACCAGTGCCCTTGAATTCCTCGAAGATCACTTCATCCATTCGGCTGCCGGTGTCG
Organism: uncultured Pseudomonadota bacterium; assembly: GCA_946478635.1. The sequence goes on along the minus strand of CAMLCX010000001.1, from coordinate 42,179 downwards.
ATCAAGGCTGTAGCAATAATCGTCAGGCTACCGCCATCCTCGATGTTGCGGGCCGCGCCGAAAAATTTCTTCGGCTTGTGCAGTGCATTGGAGTCAACGCCACCGGAAAGTATCTTGCCGCTCGGCGGCACAACCGTATTATAGGCGCGCGCCAATCGGGTGATACTGTCGAGCAGAATAACGACATCCTTGCCGTGTTCGACCAGGCGCTTGGCCTTCTCGATGACCATCTCGGCCACTTGAACGTGGCGTGTGGCGGGTTCGTCGAAAGTCGAACTGATGACCTCGCCGTCCACTGACCGCTGCATATCGGTCACTTCTTCAGGCCTTTCATCGATCAACAAAACAATAAGGATGACTTCCTTTTGATTATGGGCGATCGCTTTGGCAATGTGCTGCAGCATCATGGTCTTACCGGTTCGAGGTGCGGCCACAATCAGGCCGCGCTGCCCTTTGCCGATCGGAGTCAACAAGTCGACAATGCGCGTCGTGTAATCGTCCGGTTGGCATTCCAAACGTAACCGCTCGTTTGGATATAAGGGGGTGAGATTATCGAATAGAATCTTTTCCCGGGCTTTTTCGGGATCCTCATAGTTGATGGTTTCAACCTTGAGTAGAGCGAAGTAACGCTCGCCTTCTTTAGGCGGTCGGATATGACCCGAGATAATGTCGCCCGTTCGCAAATTAAAGCGACGAATTTGACTCGGGGAAACATAGATATCGTCCGGGCCCGGAAGATAATTATAATCCGGCGCACGAAGAAATCCGAAGCCGTCCGGCAACGTCTCCAAAACACCCTCGCCGTAAATGTGCCCGTTTTGTTCGGTTTGCGCTTGCAGGATGGCAAAAATAAGCTCCTGCTTGCGCATATTGGCGGCGCCCTCAATATTGAAATTTTTGCCAATCAACGCCAGATCGCCGATCTTCTTTTCCTTGAGCGCTTTTAAATTAAGACCGTTATCTTCGACGACGGTCTCCGGCTCGGCAACGCGAGTTCTACCACGAACCATACTCTATGAATCTCCTTTCAAGACCTCAAAGTAGTCCCTATGAGTCAACACGGGGTGTGCAATTGTCAGTGAAATCCGCCAGTTAAGACGCTATCCGACCGAAAGGCACGCCACAATTGTTTCGCAGACAAAGCTGTGAACGATTAAAAACAGTTTGGCGCAGACGCATGTCAGTGCGAGAGGACGTACGTCGCAGAAGAAAACCTATTTATTGAAAAACAACTCAAGTTTGAACACTTGCTGCCGCCGCGTGAATTTCTTGTTCGTGTGGGGAATGACTCAAAGACTAGTTGAATTGAGATCTACCTAACATGAATAGTATTTAAATCTCAGAAACTTGTCAACCCCCGCTAACAGAATCTTCCCGGATAGATCACTAACATTTAGATCTTCTGAGGTGGCGTAGCAGGTCGGTCAAGTCTTCAGGTAACGGAGCTATAAACTGCATGGGCTCGCCGGTTCGCACGTGGTTGACGGTTAATTTTTCGGCATGAAGAGCATGCCGTGGAAACGCTTCGACCGTCCAATCGTCTGAGGGCTTTTTCGCCGCAATATTAAGTTTCTTGCCATAGACGCGGTCTCCGACTAAAGGATGACCGGAATCGGCAAGATGAACCCTGATTTGATGCGTCCGGCCGGTACGAGGCCTAAGCCGCAAAAAACTCACCAACGGGCGCGCTCGATCTTTTGATTCAAGCGTAAAGCGTTCCTCCACCGCCCACTCGGTCAAAGCCTCTCGCGACTTATTCGAAAAATATTTGCTCGACATTCGCTTTCTGTCCGACCGGTGGCGTCCGACTGGCCTTTCGATCACTCCCTTGTCCGGAGCCACATTTCCCCAGGCTAACGCGACGTATTCCTTTTTGACGCTTCGGTTTTTAAACTGGGTGACTAAACTCTGGTACGCAACCCTATTCTTGGCGACAATCATGACGCCAGACGTGTCCTTATCCAGTCGGTGGACAATGCCCGGGCGCCGCGTGCCGCCAATTCCTTCAATGTCGGGACAATGATGCAACAAAGCATTGACCAAAGTCCCGCTCCAATGACCCGCGGCAGGATGAACCGTCATGCCCGCGACTTTATTAACAACGATGCAATCGCCGTCCTCGTAAAGAATCTCTAACGGTAGCTCCTCAGAAGCGATCTTCGAATCGCGTGGCGGAACAAAACAAATATCTATCCAATCATTGCAGCAAATTCGCGCACTAGCTTTCGTCTTATTGCCGTTAAGAACGATCTGGCCTTCATTGATTAATCGTTGAATTTCCGAACGGCTGAGCCCCGCGCCAGACGCCGCCACCCTGCTAAAATGGCCGGCAAGGAACAAGTCAAGGCGCATGCCCGCCGCCGCATCATCGATCACCAGCCGCTCGGTGCGGGATTCGTTCATCTGAAAGATGAGGAACTCGCTTGGATTCCTAGATCGTGAAAAACTGTTTCCGCACGACGCACGTCTTGACGAATCTGCGAAACTAATTCGTTGACCGAGTTAAATTTAAGCTCAGCGCGAATTCTTTTGATGAACGACAGCCGCACGGATTCTCCGTAAATGTCTTCATCGAAATCCATAATGAAGCTTTCTACAGTCCTGGGACCCGCACCGAAAGTCGGATTGAGACCGACGCTGCTCACGCTGAGCAAAGCTCGTGCGCCCAAATGAAATATCGTCGCATAGATTCCGTCTGACGGCAGAACTTCGGTTCTAGCAGCGATATTCGCCGTGGGGAAACCAAGACCGCGTCCGCGCCGGTGACCTGCAACAACGCGTCCCGAAATGAAGTGATAGCGGCCCAACTGGGGTTCAACCTCGTCCACCCGACCATTGCCCACAAGCTCGCGTATACGCGAGCTACTCACTCTCTTTCCATTCAACAGGATGGGATCAACAACCGCTACATCGAAACTCAGTTCGCGGCCCCATCGAATCAAATCATCAACACCACCTTTCCGTCCCTGGCCGAAGCGAAGATCTTTACCGACCCAGAGTTTTTGCGCTTTGAGGCGCTTCACCAGCATATCCTGAACGAACGCTTCTGCGCTGCGTTGCGCGAACGCGAGGTCGAAATGCTGTACGGCCACGATATCGACGCCGAGATCCTGCAGCAACTGCATCTTATCTTTATGGGTGAGGATCAGTCTTGGCGCGCGCGCTGGCGCGAGCACTCTGAGCGGATGAGGCTCGAAGGTTAGAACCACAGAAGGCACCGCCAGCCGTTTGGAATCCGAGACGGCGCCGCCGATGAGCGCACGATGTCCGAGGTGAACTCCGTCGAAATTGCCTAAAGTGACAACCGACCCGGTGAGATCCTCCCTGTGTTCATTGACGTGACGTATGATCTGCATTGCTTGGAGACCGCGGATCGTGACTTATCCCACGACCGAATCACATCCCCGGCTCAATGGTTACCCGTGATGAACTGAAATCAAACAGTCGAAGGTTGGATCGCTCGTCCAATTAAGACTCGAGGGATTTAAGTCGCTGCCGTGCTCGAGCCGCCTCGGGCGACTGCGGATACTTTTCTACCAGCTCTTGCAAGACTAGGCGCGCGTTAAGTTTTTCTCCCAACTCCGTGAAGGCCACACCCTGCCCCAGAAGAGACGCAGGAACTTTACCCGTTTGCGGGTACCGTCGACGCACCTCGTCAAACTCGACAATCGCGTTATTGAACTCTTTCAGCCCCAGGTAACTTTCCCCGATCGAATATTGCGCAGCCGAGGCTAGTTTGCTTCTGGAATTTTTTTTAAGAAACTCCTTAAATCTCACAATCGCCACCCGATAATCTTTTTTTTCAAATGCGCGCAATGCCGTTTCGTAGTCTCGGCGCACGTTTTCCGATTCAGCCATCGCAAGATCGACAGGAGCATCGTTTTGGATGGATTTCGCGGCGGCCGCCTGTGCCTGGATCGACTCCCGAAGTTGCTTTAGTTCTTCTTCACGGCTGCGCAACAGTTCTGCTTGAGCCTTGGCATCTTCTTCCAGCTTGGCCAATCGGTTTTCCAAATTCTTAACGCGTTGGTCGCCTTCGCGGTTTGTCTGTCCGATCTGCCGTCCGACTTGCACTTTGGTTTCGTCGATGCGCTCTCTGATCGCACTTATTTCGCGCTGCATCTGTTGGATATTCGCGCGCGTATCGGCAAGCGTAGAACGAAATCCGTCGACGTCGGAGTGCAACGTGTTCATGTCGCCGCGAAGGCGTCGTTGCTCTCTCTCGAGCACGTCGACTTGCTGGGGATTGACGCAGGCGAATAGCGAAAAACCCTCCCATAACACTGCGGCGACGAATAACAATTTGCTTTTCAGGAATGCGCTACTCACGCCCGTTACCTCGTTTTAACTTGTCGGTCGATTCTGGAGTATTACGAATCGCGCGCGGCGATTTTGCTTCCAGCAGCTTTCCGTCTGATCTTTGCAGACGGGAATCTCTTCGCCATAACTAATCGTTGAAAGGCGTCCGGCAGCCACTCCCAAAGTGGTCAAAAATTCGCGCGCTGTCTGCGCCCTCTTGGCGCCAAGCGCCAAGTTGTATTCATTGGTGCCACGCTCGTCGCAATGGCCTTCGATCTCCACGCGGGCGTTTGGATTGGCTTTGAGCCAATCCGCGTTGCCGCGCAGAATTGTGCGCGCGTCGGCACTCAGATCATAGCGATCAAAATCGTAGTAAATGTCCTTGAGCGGACTGGATGCCGGCGTAACCGGGGACTTTCCTTCCTGGAAATCCTTCAAGCTCGACGAGCCAGCGTCGGCCTCTTTCCCGCCTCCTCTTGCCCCCTCACCTGCTCGAGTGTCCGCCCCCGGCGTGGGTGACGAGCTTGAGCCGGCGCCCGGTGAACCTGGTTTCGACGTGGCGCTTGGCGCGCATCCAGCCAACGCCGTCGCGGCAATGAGAATAGAGTAGCACATTATTTTAAATTGGGACTCCATCAGACCTCCTTAAACATCTGAAAACATGGCGGCTCTGAATGTCTGTCTACTAGTGGAATTGAACTCAGTCTAAGCGAGGGGACCAATGAGGTTTTGTATCATCCCCCCCGGAACCTGTCAATCTACGTTGGTTATCTCCGCTCGCTTGCATAACGTAAAGGTGGTATTTGCTGGCGCGATTGGACGAAAAGGCGATGAACCTCCCATCCGGGGACCATGTCGGGTCTTCACTATCAAAGGATTCCGAAGTCAGCTTGCGCGGCTCCCCGCCGTCCGCCGAAATAGTAAATATCGCAAACCGATTACCGACACGACCCGTGTAAACGATTCGATCACCTCGCGGCGACCACTCGGGTGATGTGTTGTAGCTACCGCTGTACGTCAGGCGGCGGGACTTGCCGCTCGCCAGTTCCAAAACATAGATTTGGGGTGAACCGCCGCGATCAGAAACGTAAACGATTTGTTTGCCGTCGGGCGACCATGCCGGCGAGACTTCGATGCCAGGATCCTCCGTCAATCTCCGGATCACGTTGCCGATTCGATCGAGTAAATAAAGGTTGGTGTTCCCGCCAGACTCCAGCGTGGCGACGATGGACTGGCCATCGGGAGAAAATTTCCCGCCGAGATATCTGCCTCCGGCACGAGGCGTAAATTTGATCTCCTTGCCGCTGAATAGCTCGAACAGAAATAACGTCTGATTACGCTCCTTAAAGGATGAATACAAAACCGACCTCCCATCCGGGCTCCAAGCCGGTGAAAGGTTGATTGTCTTATTGTCGGTAACTTGGAATTTTTCGCTGCCGTCGAGGTGCGACACATAAATTTCTTTAAACCGCCCGCCGCTGTTGGACACGTAGGCAATGCGCGTATTGAAGACGCCCGGGATGCCGGTGAATTGATTGATGATCTCGTCGACAAACTTATGCGCGATGCGGCGAAAATCCCGAACTCGCCCCGTGTAGCGCTTACCAATGCGCTCTTTGCTCTGGTAAACATCAAACAGACGCAACTCCACGGTGATCTCATCGCCTTGAACCGAAAATCCGCCCTTCACTAATCCCTCGGCGCCGATGGTCGACCAATCTTTCAAATCGAAGTTTCCGAGTGTAATGCCGCTCGATTGGGCATTTTCAATATAAGCCGAACGGTCGAGTACTTTAAACCAACCGGACAGCTCAAGATCGTGAACCATCGCGTCCGCAATTCCGGTCGAGAACCGGCCGGACTCTCCCGTCGCAGCACCCAAATTCTTGAGCGGCGACACGGCGATGGGAAATCGCTGCCCTCCTTGTCCCTCGATGATTCCCTTAACTTGCCCTGTTGCCGCAGGAACAAAATGAACCAGGAGAAACAAGGCAACTAAACCGATTTTAAAAGACATCATTAATCATGCCCCCAGATCTCGCGGTCGAAACGTTAGTTCCACATCGGCAAAGTCCTTGCGATAACTTTCGGGCGGCGCCGGTAAGGGACTCGACTTTTTAACTGCTCGAAGCACCGATTCGTCGTACGATGGATCGCCCGAGGGTTGCACGATTTTAAGCCCAACGATGTCACCGCTTTCCTTGACGCCGAATTGAACCACTACCTTTAAGTTACTTCGCTGCCCGACCCAAGCCCAATTTTCTTTGATCGTCGCCAGCATGCGATTCTGATAAATAACGAAATCCATGCCCTTGACGACACCGGGCCCGCCCCTGCCACCCACGCCGAGGGCCGCCGCGCCGTCACCTTCCCCGGAGCCTGCGCTAAGAGCCTCTCCCTTGGACGACTTCTGCGCGCTTTCGGTTCGCGCTTTCGCGCGATCGACCGCGGACTGCAGCAACCTTTCGCGAACGCTGTCAGCTGAAGCAGTCTCGCTTTTACTTTCACTTTTCGCGTCTTTTTTGGTTTCTTTGGCGGGTTCACTCTTGACTGATTCAGTCTTGCTCTTCTCCTTCAAAACTACTTTCTCTTCCACCACCGGCTTTTTCTCGGCGAGCTTTGTATTAACTTTTTTCTCTTCCTCCGGCTGTTCCTTCTTGGTTTCTTTCTTTGGTTCAGGAGTCGTTTTCTCGCGAGTCGGCACGGCGGTCAATTCAGTGCCCAGGTTGGCCCCACCGATCCTTTCGCCGCCGACCAGATCAACCGTGTAAACAGGCGCTTCCCTAATGTCTAAGGGCAACATCGGCGATAGAAAAATACCGGCAATTAACATCAGATGCGTGATCAGAGAAATGACAAACCACTTTGGCAGTCGCTCCTCTGCGCCCACAGATGAAACCGAGCGTTCCCGCAAACTGATTGTAGGAGAAACCATTTTCTCCGCCACTCCTGCTATCCTTCCTCCGGCCTGGTCACCATGCCAAGTCTTTCGATACCGGATTTCTTAATCTCAGCAATGGCCTGCATGACCGTGCCGTAACGAACATCCTGGTCCGCGCGCAGATAGACTTGTTTGTTCGCATCGATTTTCTTTATGGCTCGGAGTTTTTCACCCAACTGGGCGAGAGACATAACATTGTCATTGAGATAAACCTTGCCGTTCTTCGCTACGGTCACGACCAGATGCTCTTCAGTGCCGGGAATCGCGCCGGACCTCGCTTGCGGCAGGTTTACTTGCACGCCCTGCTGAATAATCGGCGCGGTGACCATAAAGATCACGAGGAGCACCAACATCACATCGACCAGCGGAGTAACGTTAATTTGCGAGATCGTACCGCTATCTCGCTGCGATGATGCGTCCATGGCCATAATGACACCTCAGTCAGCCCTAGCTATCAGGAGAAAAGACGCTCCAGCCCAATGCTTTCGCTTCCTCACTCCCGAACTGTTCATCCAATAAGCCCGCTCCCGATGCGCCGGCCTAAGTCGATACTATTATACTATGTTATTTTATTACTTGAAGAAGTGGCGCTCGGCGATATTAAGAAATTCATGCGAGAAATTATCCATTTCGACAGCGAGCACTTTGATTTGTTGGACGAAATAGTTGTAGGCCATCAGTGCGGGAATGGCCGCCGCGAGACCGACCGCCGTGGCAATCAACGCTTCGGCGATACCGGGAGCCACAGCTTGAATGCTCGACGAATGCGTCACGCTCAGCCCGCGAAACGCGTCCATAATACCCCAGACCGTGCCGAATAAACCGACGAAGGGCGCCGAGCTTGCAGTCGTTGCGAGAAACGAACAGTTTTTTTCCAGTTTGGTGGTCTCCACACTGGTGGCTCGCTGCATCGCGCGTGAAACGTTATCCACGCCGCCCAGTTCGGTCGTAAGATTATCGCCGGCCGACGATTCTTTCTTAGAGCGAGAGACGCGCACCAACTCTTCGTACCCGGAACGAAAAACCTGGCCCACCGGGCTCGCCGTAAGCTCGCGGCTGGCGTCATGAATCGAGGATAGATTGCGCCGTTCCCAAAAAATCTCGATAAACCTCTCGGATTCGCGCTTCGCGCGCCGAATCTGCCGGTATTTCTGCGCGATGATCCCCCAGCTGATGACCGAAAATAGCACCAGCAAATAGAGGATCCCCTGAACGACAAGCCCGGATCCCCAAACAAGATCCAAAATGCTATGTTGTTGGGGCGGCGAAAGCGCGTCCTGCGCCAGCAACTGAAGTGACGAAAAAGACAACATCAGATATATTATGCGGGTTAATTGAAAAAGTAATACAAGCCTTGTAATTAGTCAATTGAGAATGACAATTTCGGTCATAAAAACTCGGAGACTATCTTGATGATACGGAAACTTGATGATCTGGAGCTTCACGGCAAGACGGTCTTCGTGCGCGTCGACTTCAACGTTCCGATTGATCAAGGCACGATCGTGGAGACCCATCGCATCGACAGCGCGTTACCGACAATTTATTCCGCGTTGAAGCGGGCAAAAAAGCTCGTGATCGCATCCCATCTGGGTCGCCCGGACGGAAAAGTCGTCTCGAAGTATAGCTTGGGTCCGGTGCGTGAATACTTGGCGGTTGCCTTGAATCAACCCGTAACTTTGGCGCCGGACTGCGTTGGCGCCGAAGTCGAGCGCATCGTCCACAATGAGAATGATCGTATCGTGCTCTTGGAAAATCTCCGCTTTCATAAAGAAGAAGAGAGAAATGATCCAACCTTTTCTCATGCCTTGGCCTCTCTCGCCACTGTGTATGTCAATGATGCTTTCGGCGCCGCTCACCGCGCCCACGCCTCGATCGCAGGGATGGCTGGTTTCTTTTCGGAGAAGGCAGCGGGCCTTCTGCTGCAAAAGGAGCTGGATTATCTTTCGCCGATTCTCACAAATCCTAAAAAACCATTTTTAACGATTTTAGGAGGCGCCAAAGTTACCGATAAGATCGGCGTGATTCGAAATTTGCTACCAAAACTGGATGCGCTTTTGATCGGCGGTGGCATGGCCTACACTTTTCTCAAAGCGCAGGGCATCGAAGTCGGCAAATCGCTATTGGAACTAGATAAGATTGACCTTGCGGCGGATCTCTTAAAGGAAGCCGCGAACCTGGGGGTGCGTGTTTTACTTCCGACCGATCACGTCACAGGCGATATTGAGAAGAAAAATCCCGAGACGGCGGGCAATGCCATCCCTCCAGAACGAATGGGGTTGGACATTGGTCCAAAGACCGCTTCTTTGTTCGCGGACGAAATCGGCAAAGCGAAGATGGTGCTGTGGAACGGACCGGTTGGCCTGTTCGAAGTACCGCCTTACGACCGCGGCAGCCGCGTTCTCGCCAGCGCTTTAGCCGATCATTATCCTGGTGTCGTCAGTATCATCGCGGGCGGCGACACGGTAGCGGCCGTCTCGGCGGCGGGCGTTGAGGCAAAGATCAGCCATTTATCAACAGGCGGCGGCGCCACGCTCGAATTCCTCGAGGGCAAAGAATTGCCGGGGATAAAGGCGTTGGAGATGACACAATGACTCCGTTGGTAGCGGGAAATTGGAAGATGCACGGCAGCCCCAAGGCCTGCATCGGGCTTGCGCGCGAAATTGCTGAAAACCTGCAAAAGCGCCCAGCATCGGCCCAAGTCGCCATCGCACCGCCTTTCACAGCGCTTTTGCCTGTAAAAGAGATGATTAATAAAATCCCCGTCGCGCTCGCCGCGCAAAACTGCCACTGGGAAGACAGCGGCGCCTTCACCGGCGAAATCAGTCCGTCTATGCTGAGAGAGATAGGCTGCAACTGGGTCATCCTCGGGCATTCCGAACGGCGCCATATCTTTGGCGAAAGCGATGACATGATCGCGCGGAAAATAACTGCCGTGATCAAGCATGGAATGCGACCGATCCTTTGCGTCGGTGAAACCCTCGAACAACGAAAAAATGAGCAAACGACAGCTGTGATTCCCAGTCAGCTCGACTCCGCGTTGAAGGGGGTAACTGAAGATGGTATAGACAAAGTCGAAATCGCTTACGAGCCAGTGTGGGCCATCGGTACTGGACTGAACGCATCCGCCGAGCAGATTCGCGACACGCATGCGGAAATCAGAAATTTTCTAAACGCTCGCTTCGGTCCGGCCCGCGGTAGTCAAGTACGAATTCTCTACGGCGGCAGCGTGAAAGCCGACAATGCCGATATGATCGCTCGAATTGTAGCTGTGAATGGCGTGCTGGTCGGCGGCGCAAGCTTGGTCGCCGATTCATTTATTTCGATCGTACGGTCGTTTTCGTAAAATTAGAATTTATGATTACCGCAGTCATAATATTACATGTGCTGGTCAGCATCGGTCTCATACTTGTCGTGCTACTGCAAACCGGCAAAGGGGCCGAAGTAGGAGCCGTCTTCGGCGGTTCCAGCTCGACAATTTTCGGCAGCAGCGGCGCGGGTAATTTCTTGACTCGTCTGACAACCGGTATGGCGATTGTCTTCATGATCACATCGTTAACACTGGGCTACTTTACGTCGAAAAGACCCTCATCCACGATTTTCGATAGCCGTACCCCGGCAACTGAGCAACGCGCGCCAGCGCCGCCGCCCGCCGCACAGTCCCAAGGCGCGCCAACTGGCGGCGACCAGCCCGTGCCGGAAAAATCCCAGACGGAAAAGCCTGCAACACCTTAACTCAACCATGCGAGGGTGGCGGAATCGGCAGACGCGCTAGTTTGAGGGGCTAGTGCCGGAAACGGCGTGCGGGTTCAAATCCCGCTCCTCGCACCAATCGCCACAGAACTTCTCTCTCGTGAAACTCAATAGTAATCCGGTAAGGCTGGTAATTGCGGAATTTGCACTGAATTAAAAATTGTCTCCGCAGGCAGTAAACCCCGCCCACATGCGATCATCGTGACCGTCGAGCGATGATTACCATTATCAGCCGACGGTATCCCGTCTCTGTCTTCTCCGCCATTTTTGTCAAGCTAAGTTCGAAGCTGTCGATTTTTGACCGAAAACCCCGTTTCAAAGCTCGGCCTATTCACCCGAAGATCTTGTAAATCGATCACTTACGAAGGGAATGCTCTATGGCATGTGCCTTGCTGTTTCCATCCGCGTTAGGAGCAATCAACCCAATGAAAAAGACCGATACCTCAATCAGGCTTCTTACGCTTGCCGAAGCCGCCAGCATTCTTAAGATTTCAAAACGAACCCTGCATCGCATGATTCAGAACCGGCAAATTCCGGCATTCAAAGTCGGGGGGCAGTGGCGGATACTCGAAAGCCGTTTCCAGGAATGGGTTCAAGAGGAAGAAAATATCACTCCCAAGGCAAGTTGACCTCTATTTCCGCTTTCCCCGTCCGCGTTTTCCCAACGCGTGAATACCACCATCATCGTAAGTTCCCCGAAAAAGCCATTTCTTCCGTGAATCCATTCAACACGGCATTTGCCTACTCGAGGTCGCTCGCTCTAGTGCGCGCGCTTGAAGAGCTACACCGTCGGTAGTTCAACGCGGAACGCCGTTCCCTTACCCAGTTCGCTGGTCACCGCCACGTTGCCGCCCAGAAGTTCTGCGAACGCTTTGACGATATAGAGTCCCATCCCGATGCCGCTTTGGGTTCGTGTTCTCGCCGCGTCGACTTGCCAGAACTTGTCAAAAACAAACGGCAACTGGCTGGGAGCAATACCGATTCCGGTATCCGAAACCGTGAAGACCATTTTTTGATAATTAGGGTTATGCCGCGCGGAGACACGCACTTCGCCGCCATCGGTAAATTTTAGCGCGTTGTTGATTAAATTTTGTAAGATAATTTTCACCTTGCCCGGGTCAGTGGTGACCACCGGCATGGGGCTTGGAAAGTCCCACTCCAAAGTAACCTTGGGGTTGAGCACGATCCCCTCACACCCGCGCTTAAAATCATCGAGAAACTCCGATAAAACAATCTCTTCGCGACGAGCGACTACGGCGCCGGTTTCCACGCTTGCCGAGTTAAGAATGACATCGACCATGTTGGCCAAATTGTCGGTTTGGCGGAGCACCTTTGCGAGCGCGTCTTCCTGGTCTCGGTTGATCGCGCCAAGAGCAGAGCTTTTCAATGCTTGAGCGTAGCTCCCGATCACCGTCAATGGAGTCTTCAGTTCGTGCGAAAGAATATTGAGAAGCTCCGTTTTGGCCTGACTTCTCTGTTCCGCTCGCTCCTCGAGGACGCGATGGATTCGTACGAGTTGTGAAAAATGGCCGTAAAAAAGACTGACGACGAAGAGAAATACAAGCTGCAAGTAGCTTGACGGACGGTAATCCGAAGCATCGAAAAAAAACCCCGCGTACGCAAAAGGCGCGACAAAAGATACGATGGCGATCATGCGTGGGTTTTCGAAAATACAGCAGATGATAATCAGCAAAAAATACGCGAGGAAAAAATTTGTTTCGGTCTGACCGTTGATCATTAACGAAGCGGTCAGCACAAGGGTGTCCAACCCGATCAGCGAAACGTTAAACGCCAGTTTGCGAAAAACCGATTCATCGACAAAGTACAATGCGGCATTAGATAGAGCATAAAGGACGATCAACGCGTCGAGGAACACCCCCATCGGCAACCCGCGATTTCGAAACAGGATCAGCGACGCGCTAATCAGCACCACGGGCCAGCGAATGAGAATCACACCTCCCTTGGTTGACATGCTGATCGGGTCCGAAGTTTGAGAGTGTCGGGCAGAAACCGCTTCCAGTTGTGGGTTGTATTCCATCGTCGGCGTCCTGGTCTCTGGCATATCTACGCCTAGGTTTTCAGCGCTATCGTCCGCTCTTAACGGATTGCCTGCCGAAACCGTAGTCCTCCCATTTTTTCAGCACTCTCTCCTGCACCTCGGCCGGCCAGAGATTTTCAAAGCTCGCCTTTATGGGGATGCTTTCTTCGGGCCAATCTTTCGGCCAGGTACAGTCAAAAATCACGCCGGCGGCGTCGCCGATCAGTCGTTCTTTCGGCGCCAAGAAGGGCAGCAACACCGGAAAACCGGGGATGTGCGGCACCCGATGGATGCCGTTGACGGGGTGGCACTTGGTGGTGATCGCGTGCAGCACCTCGTCCATGTTTGTCGGATCGACGTCCGCCTCGACGATGGCAATGAAGTAAGTAAACAAGCCGGGTTTGGTCGCCCAAACGGCGTGCGCCACGCGGCGCGCGAAATTCATGAACGGTACCTCAGTCGAGACGACGCACATGTGGCCGACGCCGAACGGCGGGCAAAAAACGCCTTTGATCGGCAGGCCGAGCTTTTTGAGCTCGTTGTAAATCTCCGCGCCCTTGATCAATGCGGTCGCGGTCTGCCCTTCATGCACCGGCATGCCCATGTTTGAAAACGGCAAGATGGGATCATTACGATAAGTAATGGCCTTAATTTTGAGAATCGGTTTCGGCGACGACTTGCCCGCTTCATAGCCCATGTATTCGCCGAATGGCCCTTCCACCATGCGTTCGTGCGGCAGCACTTCACCTTCAATGATAATTTCCGCCGATGCCGGCACCTCAAGATCGACCGTTTCGCACTTGACCAGCGGTATCGGCGCACCCTGGAGGGCGCCGGCAACGTCGACTTCGTTCACGAATGGAGGGATCATCACGCAGCTGACAAGCGGAATCACGGGCTGGCCTCCGATGGCGACTGCGACAGGCATCGGCTTATTCATCGCCTCATACTTTTGATACATTTGACCGATATGCTGCTGCATCGGGAACAAACAACCGAGCGTGTTTCGATCGTGCACCATCAGGCGGTACATACCCCAATTGACCCATGCGCTATCCGGGTCTTTGGTAATCACCGTATGCCAGGTTCCGATATAGCGTCCGCCATCACCTCCATGTATTAGAGGGATGGGAAATTTAAGCACATCGACGGCATCGCCGAGATCGATATTCTCCTTGCACGGGCCGGTCATGACCCGCTCGGGTGGAATAAGTTTTTCCTTGCGCTTGAGGTACGTCGCCATGATGTCCTGAGGTGAAGAACTGGGCGGCATATGCATCGCTAGCGCGGTCCGCGCAAATTGACCGTGCCCGGATCGTTTGCTGGTTCCGAGTGGCGCGCCCAAAGCGCGGAAACCCTTTGGATATCCTTTTATTTTTTCAAACAAAGCAGCCGGCGCGCCGAGATCGTAGACACGCCGCGTGATCGCTCCCATTTCGAGATTCCAATCAACTTCGACCCCTATGCGCTGCACTTCCTGATACTCTTCAAGGATATCGAGATAGTCTCTCAGGTCATCGATCTGCATTAGCACTCCTTAATTGGGTTCGGTAAGAGGGCGTCCATCTGCTCAATACTTTATACATTAACCATTTTTATATCAGACCCAAGTAGTTGAAGGCAAAACAATTTTAACTCTAACGCCGACGGTCCTTTGGCGCGAAAAAATGTAGACAAAGTTTACATTGTGATCTATAGTTTGACCCTGCAAATAGCAGCGTCATTAAGGGGGAGCACTATGGCAGAAATCAATAGACCCAATGGCTTATCGGCGGATGTTGGCGCCTACCTCGGCCCAGGCACCAAGATCAACGGCAAGCTTCAATTCGACGGTCAGGCCACGATCGATGGCGAGGTCGAAGGCGAAATCGTCGCTCAGGCGCATGTCACAGTCGGCCAACAGGCCACGATCAAGGGGAAAATCTCCGCCGCTTCCATCCTTGTCCAGGGCAAAGTCATGGCCGACATTCAGGCGGACAAGAGGCTGGAGGTTCAGCCGCCCGGTTCCGTCGTGGGGGATGTCACCACGCAAAGCCTGGTAATCGGCGATGGCGCTATTCTCGAAGGGCATGTTTCGATGAAAAAGAACGAGGGTCGCGTTCTTCCCCTCCGACAGGAAGCAAAAAAAGAGAGCGTTTCGTAGAACGATCAATCGGCAAATAGAGAAACGATTCGTCGTTTCTTCGCATCGATCAAGCCGCGCGCTGTGATTCGGAGCGCCGGCAAAGTTACAAACGGCAAAAAACTTAATGCGAAAATGGGCTTGTCGAAAGGCGAGCCCATTTTTTTTAGGCGGGCTTGAACGCGTCCAAGCCCGCGCCCTACCTCACGCCAGGGCAGCAACGAGAATATACCGCCGAACGGGAATTCGACCATTTCCAAAATCTCGCCCTGCTGGACAACGGCCATACCACCTCCGCTGTCGAGAAGCGCATTTGCACAATGCGCCATGTCGGCATCGTCGCTACCGACAACCATCAGAGCGTTTTCATCGAGGTTGGTCGTCAGGCCCACGGCCCCGACTCTGGCGCCAAAACCCTTGAGAAAGCCGAATGCCACGTTCGCCGAATGATGATGGCAATCGAACACGGCGACTTTCAGAATATCGCTGTCGGTATCTGCCGTGACGCACCCGGTCGGCGCGTTAAGTTGCACAATTCGTTCGGCGGTGATGCTTTGATTGACGAGATCCATCACGCGAACCTTCGGCCCGACGATCGGGCTGCTGATTTTGAACGTCTCCGGCGTTATCGTTACTCCCGCACGAAGTGAATGTAACAGGTCACCCGGCAACACCGCCGCATCCCAGCGCCCTTCGGGTTGGCCATTCCGCGCCACCACTTTCCCGTCGATGAGCACCTCGCGCACGTGACACTGCTCCATGTCATCGATCAGCACGATATCGGCAAACCGTCCGGGCGCAATACCGCCGATGTCGCGCTCCAGACCGGAATAAGTCGCCGGATTCAATGAAACCGCTTGAATCGCCTGCACCGGCGTAAACCCGAGCGCAATGGCGCGCCGAACGACGTGATCCAGGTAACCGCGCTCGTCGACGTCATCAGGCGACATGCTGTCGGTGACCAGAATCAGGCGCTGGAGATTGACGCCCGCTTCGATCAGTCCGGGCAAGGTCTCTGCGAGATCTTGACGCAGCGACCCCTCGCGCAGCATCGTCCAGTAACCGAGACGCAGCCGTTCGAGCGCGTCTTCGAAGCGAATCGCTTCGTGACAGGACGATACTCCGACGGCCGCAATCGCGCACAATTTTCGATCCCGTGCCCCCGCCGTATGACCGTGAATGATCTGCCCGTTGCGCCGCGCCAACTCGAGACGATCGAGAATCTCCTCATCACACTCCGTAAGCCGCAGCCACGACACAATCTCACCCATCCCGAACACCCGCGGATCCGAGAGAAGCTCGGCGACCTGCTCGTTTGAAAACGTCGCCGTGCTACAAAGCAACGGGTCTTGTGGCGCGGCCATTGAAACCAGACTGTAAACTCGCACCGGATGTCTCTCGACTTCGTCGAGAAACAGCTTGACGCCGCGAAAGCCAAAAACGCTCGCCAGCTCGTCGCATGACGCGACAACCGCTGTGGCGCCTCGGGGCAAATAGGATTGCAAGTTTTCAAAGGGCCGGGCGTAATGGCCGATGTGGGTGTGGCCGTCGATAAAACCCGGAGCGATGTACAAATCCGAAGCATCGAGCACTTCGGTGGACTCACCGCGGGCGTGCTGCGCGTTCAGACCGACGTAACAAACTCGACCATCGAGCACGGCAATTTCCACGCCGTCGAGGATCTCCCCCGAATAGACATTGATGAATTTGCCGCCCGTGATGACAAGATCCGCTTTGATTTCGCCCAGCGCGCCGCGAATCAATCTTTCCGATTCCTGTTTCGTAAGAATCATTGCCGTTTTTAACACGAACCAGACAGCGTGCCCAAGCGCCCGCATGCTTAAGCATCCCTTCAACGAATGTAGCATCCAGTCAAAGCGCAAGATATATTGCCACTCGACATGATCCGTCGTTATTGCCGAATGATTCGATTTGCCAATACAACTCTGACCCTGCAGATCATCCTAGGGTGCGTCGCCGTCGATCAGGCCACCAAGTGGGCCGCCAAGAAATATCTCGCGCCCGATGGGTTTTTATCGTTTGCCGGCGACACTTTTCGTTTGCAGTACGCAGAGAACACCGGCGCGTTTCTCAGTCTGGGCTCCTCCCTTCCGGAGCCCTGGCGGCATATCGTGCTCACTATTATTGTCGGTTTCCTTCTGATCGCGCTGTTGGCCTATTTGCTTTTCAGTCCCGCTCCGCCGAACGCGTATGGAATGTGTTTGGCCCTCGTTTGCGGCGGCGGCATGAGTAATTTGATCGATCGTGTCGCCTACAATGGCCGCGTGGTCGACTTTCTCAATGTCGGCATCGGTCCCATTCGCACGGGAATCTTCAACGCCGCCGATATGGCGATCACGACCGGTGCGATTCTCTTGCTGCTCGATAGTTTTAGAGAGCGACCGGAACAAATTTCGAGCGCGCGGTCAGGATATCCGCAGCATTGATGTTCGACCGCAATGAATAGAACGCCCAGGCACTCAAGAGCATCCCCATCGGAACCGGCTATGCGATCTGGACCGGTATCGGCGCAACCGGCACCGCCATCCTGGGAATTATTCTATTCCTCGAGCCGGCGACTCCATCTCGCCTTGTTTTTATCGGACTTATCGTCGCGGGCATTGTCGGACTGAAATTGACGTCGACGTGACGGGTAAGCTAATCTTGCGCTAACCCTTGAGCAGCAAGAAGGAGGGTGACATGGGCAATGAAAATTCAAATGTCGCCGCATTGAAGGACGCCTATCGCCAATGGCACGAAACCAGGGGCGGGAGCGCCGCTCATTGGCTGGCTCTGATGACCGATGACGTCAAATTCCGGTCGCTCACCGACGGCGCAAAAACCATGGAATTCACCCGCATGTCAAACTGCAAGGACGACGTGAAACGTTACTTCACCGGTCTGACCGGTGATTGGGAAATGGTCTTTTACACAATCGACGAGTACATCGCGCAAGGCGACCGCGTCGTAGCGCTTGGCAGATGCTCGTTCAAGCATAGAAAGACCGGTAAGATTCTCGAAACGCCGAAAGCTGATTTTCACAAGTTCCGCGGCGACAAAATATGCGAATTTTTCGAATTCTTTGATACGGCAAAAGCCATTGCTGCCGCTACGCCTCGCTGAAGCTTGAATCTTTTAGATTGCAATGCTTTAACACGGTGCATTTGTGAGGACTATTCAGATTCATTCAACAGGAAAGGAATTTAACAATGATCATCGATTGTCATGCCCACCTAGTGCCGCAGAGCTGGTTTCATCCCAAATCGCCGAAATCGATCTTCGATCTCGACGCTCTATTCAAAGAGCAGGACGAAGCCGGCGTCGACATCACGGTTTTCGGCAATAATTGGATTCGCTCGCCGGACGGCGCGGATCCACTGCGGGTCGTGCGGGAATTCAATACGCACGCCGCGGAATTGACCGCCAAGCACCCCAGGCGCCTGCTCGGGCTCGCCTGCTCGGTTCCTTATGACAACGACAAAATCCTCAAGGAAACTGAAAAGGCGATTCGTGAGTACAAGCTCAAGGGTATTATGATCGGTTCGAGCACCGACGGCGAATATCTGGATTCGCCGCGCGCCACACCGTTTTTTGAATTGGTCAGCGACCTCGACGTGCCGCTATTCGTCCATCCGCCGAAGTTCACCATCGGGAATGAAAAAATGGAGATTTTCCGCCTGCCGGAAATGCTCGGCCGCCCCTTCGATACGACACTGGCATTAACCCGATTCATCTTTACCGGCGGATTCGAAAAATTTCCCAAGCTCAAGATGGTTTGCGCCCACGTCGGCGGCGCTTTGCCAATGCTGGCCGGGCGCTATGGCTTCGGTTACGAACTCCGGAAGGATATGAGCTTCGGCCCGTGGGAGCCCGATGTCATGACTCGCCCGCCGGCGAGCTATATGAAGCAGCTCTATTTCGATACCGTCTGCTACCATCCAGCCGCGGTGCAGTGCGCCATCGACACCATCGGCATTGATCAAGTGGTATTCGGCAGTGATTCTCCACCGGTACCGATCCCGCTCGCGAGAGCCGTCGACACGGTTAACCAGCTGAAAATTTCCGCGGATGACAAGCAGAAAGTCTTTGGTGGCAATGCCGCAAAGCTGCTCGGCTTGGCGGGATAACCGGTTACAAAACCAAATGTGCAACCCCATGAGAACTTTGTGCATCTAAGGATTGAAAGGAATCAGAGTTAAATGGCCACGCAACTAGGACCGGGCGATCCATTTCCGAGTTATTCTGTTCAAACCGCCTTCGGAGGCAAGCTCAATATCCCTACTGATCTCAAGGGCGACTATGCCGTCATCATTTTTTACCGCGGCATATGGTGACCCTACTGCATTCGGCAGGTCGCCGACTTCCAAGCACATCTTGAAGAATTCAAGCAAGAAAATACCGAGATCATCGCGCTTTCGGTAGACCCGCCCGACAAAGCCAAGGAAATGGTTGAAAAGACCGGCGCGACATTCCCCATCGGCTACGGGCTCAAGGTCCCGCAAGATGCCGACAAGGTCGGCGCCTATTGGGAGGAGCGGCGCGGCATCATTCATGCCACCAACTTCACGCTCGGACCGGATCGGAACATTCTCCAGGCTTGCTTTGCCACGGGCCCCATCGGCCGGATCACCGCTGCCGATGCGCTCAGTTCAATCCGGGGAACAAAGAGAAGAAAAGCTCAGGGCGGCCAGGTCTTGGAAAGTCAAAAATAAAGGTTGGAGCCTCGCGGACGAGATTGCCGCAATACTGGCGCGACGGCGAGTCTTTAATCAATATCCGGCCCCGAGAACTTCACCAACAATCCTCACCGCGTCTTGGATGTCACGGCGATCGACATCCAGGTGAGTGACCATTCTCACGCGCCGCGCGTCCACTGGCCCGCCGAGGACCTTTCGCCCGGCCAATCTTTGCAAGAACTGCGTAGACGAAAGTCCTGTATCACCTACGTCGTACAGCACAATGTTGGTTTGAACTTTTACGGGGTTGATCTTGATGCCGGTACATTGCGCCAGCCCTTCAGCCAATATCTTTGCATTTTCATGATCGACATGCAGCCGTTTCGGTCCTTCTTCCAAAGCAACCAAAGCCGCCGCCGCGAGAATACCCGCCTGGCGCATGCCGCCGCCGAGCAATTTGCGAATGACACGGCATTGGTCGATCAAGTCTTTTGAACCGACAATCATGGAGCCCACCGGAGCGCCCAGGCCTTTGCTAAAGCAAAACTGGACGGAGTCAAATTTTGCCGTCATTGCGGCGACGTTTTCTCGTAAATAAGTCGCGGCATTGAATACGCGCGCGCCATCGAGGTGAACTCTCAATCCAGCATCATGAGCTCGATCGCAAATTTCCCGGGCCAGCTGGGTTGGATAAACCGTGCCGCCGGCCATGTTATGCGTGTTTTCCAGAGCAACCAACGCGGTCTGCGGGCGATAGTATGCTTTTTCGCGGATCGCCGGTGCAATTTGATCCCAGGACATAATGCCGTCTGCCGCCTGCACGACGCGCGGCAAGACGCCACCCAATGCGGACATCGAGGCCATCTCGTAATTATAAATGTGGCCCGCGGCCTCGCAGATGACTTCCTGGCCGCGCGCCGCCTGCGCCATGATTGAAGTTAAATTGCCCATGCTGCCCGACGGCACGAACAATCCCGCTTCACGGCCGAAGATTTCCGCCGCGCGGGCCTGTAAGCGATTGACCGTCGGATCTTCAAGATAAACATCGTCGCCGACTTCCGCGTCGGCCATCGCCCGTCGCATTGCCGGAGAAGGCTTTGTAACCGTGTCACTGCGAAGGTCGATGATTTTGTCATTCATGATCTTATTGGAATGAAACGCGCAATGTCACCTTGAGAAGCCAATGCGACGAGAAATCTTTTCCCTTATGCAGGCATTCCAGAGAGGATTTCTCGCTCTGCTCGAAATGCCCAATAAAAACGCTCCTCCCCTTTGAACTTTTGAACTTTGAACCTTTGAACAGTTATTCCAGCCGTCCTTCGATTTCGCGGATCGTCTCGGCGGAAAGCGACGACCGGACAAAGGCATTATAAATGCAGTCGTTTTGCAGCCACATAATATCGGCGCGTTGCCTGACCGCCTCCCGCATTTCTTGTTGCAGTTTTTCTTCCATGCAGTGTTGCTTGATCACATCGATCACCATGTTGCCGTGCCCCTCGTCATGATACTCGTGGGCGCGGAAGAAATCCAAACAGGTTTTTGGAATCCACGGATAGTATTTCTCCAGAGCTTCTCTTTCCTCCTTCATACGCTTGGGCCCGCCGCCCTCGAAGACCAACCCGGTGCCGATGGCAACGGCCCAGTGGCTCTGGTTCACCAGTGACACGTACATCTCCAGAGCGGCGCGAATTCCCGGAAGCGGCTCGTAATATAATATATCGTCGCGCGCGATGCCGATCCCCTCGGCAAACTGCACCCACAAATCGCGATGACTCGGATACTTGCCGCCAAACAGATCTTCACCTTCCTCTTCGACCATGTTTTCCAAAAGCATGCGGCGTAATTCCGGCACCGGACATTTCTGATAACGGATACCGAAAAAGCGGTGAATATTCCGGAACTCGTAAAATTGATTTCGAGCCCAGCCCTGTAGCTGCTCTTGGGTCAGCCGGCCGCTCAGCAACAGCTGGCGAACCGGGTGCGGTCGTGAATGACGCTGCTGCAGAGTATGTTGCAAGTCGTCGATCAGTTCTGCAGGACCAAGTAAAGCAGCCATACAACCTCCAATGACGTCGTTCTGACTTAATGGCGGCATGATAGCCAAGTTATTACCGCTTCGCCAGCGCGCTATTAGTTAGTTGTCTTTTGACCCGGCCTTTACTAGCATGGCCATGTGGTTTCGCTGTCGTTACGCAAGGTCACAAAACGCTTCGGCACCGTCACTGCCGTCGACCAAGCCAACCTGGACGTGAATTCAGGCGAATTTCTTGTCATCGTGGGTGAAAGCGGCTGTGGCAAGACCACGACCTTGCGCCTGATCGCCGGTCTGGAATCCCCCGATAGCGGCACCATTTTCATCAACGGCGCTCCAGTGAATGATGTTCCGGTCGGACAGCGCGGCGTGCAGATGATTTTTCAGAACTTCGCTCTATGGCCGCACATGAAGGTATTCGACGAGCAGCGCTATTCGAATTTGACGCTGCCGCTCCGCGTGCGCAAATGGTCCAGCGAGAAAATCGTTGAGTTTCTGCGCCCGCTCGCTTGGAAAATCGGTATCGAAGAGAGTTTTTTCAAACGCAAACCCACCGAGCTTTCGGGTGGACAGCAACAACGCGTCGCGCTGGGGCGAGCTATGGTCACCTCACCGCGCGTCATGTTAATGGACGAGCCACTAAGCAATATCGACCCGCCGAACCGTTTGAAAATGCGCCAGGAGATCATGACGTTTCACAAGGAGCATCGGCTCACTACACTTTACGTCACTCACAATCTCGCCGATGGAATCGCGCTGGCCGATCGTATAGCGGTCATGCACGAGGGCCGGTTCGAACAAGCCGACACCCCCGAGAATTTGATGCGCCATCCCGCCACGGAATATGTGGCCGATTTCTTCAAGGCCGAGCAATTCCCTTTCAGGGTAGCGCTGCCTGAGAGAGCACCATGAAGATCGCAACGGTTTTGTCGTTGATTTTGATCTTATTGCTGGCCGGCGCTCCTGCGCGCGCAGCTTGCCGAGAACTCGATGTCGCGAGAAGCTGGCTTCGCCCCGTCTACGCCGCCAGCCCTGATGTTACGATTGAATTCTTTGGCCATAATTTTTTTCAGATCACGTCGAGCAAAGGCACAAGAATCATCACCGATCCCGTCTCGCCCGGCTTCTATCCGACGCCGAACGTCGCGCCGCAGGCCGTCACTGTCGGCAGAGAGCATCCGAATCATAATTACGTCGAGATCGCTCAAGGCAAGCCCGTCGTCCTGCGCGGTTTGACAAACTACGGGGCCGAATGGAGCAAAGTCAGCACGACAGTGGGCGATGTGTTGATTTACAGCGTGCCGATCTATCAGCAACAGTTCGGCAACGCGCTCAAAGGCGCCGCCTTCGTTTTCGATCTAGGAACCCTCTGCATCGCCCACCTGGGAGATCTCAGTCACAAACTAACCGAGGAGCAGGTCAAAGCATTCGGCAAGGTCGATATCGCCATGATCCCGATCGGCGGCACGTTCACCATGCCGCCGGACACGGCCAGGGAAGTGCTACAGCAGCTAAAACCAAAGATCGCCATTCCGATGCACTATCGTGAGAGCACCTATTTGCTCGACATGTTTGTAAAGGGTTACCCCCACAAATATCTCGGTAAGCACACCATGACGTTCAGCAAAATGGCCTTGCCACCGCCGACACAAATCGTCGTGTTTACGCCCTGGCAAATGCGCGACTACCGGTGAACTCAATTGGAATAATGGAGTGATGGAGTGATGGGGACTTTTGCGCCTCGCGCAATTTTGCCGCGCATCTCTGCAATTAATCAAATCTTGAACGCTTCGACGGTTTCCTTGGCGAAGAGTTCGTCCAAATTCAGCCGCTGCTTGATCAAACCCTGCTCGAGAAGGTAGCCGTGGAGAGTCTCTAGATTGCCGCGGTTGGGCTCCAAACCGTAAGGCCAGTAATCCCTGGTCATCAGCGCCGTAGTGTCCTCGAACTCCGCTGAAGTCCACGGAAGCGCAACCCGCAAAATGTTGGTGTCGTAGAGATCGCGCATGCAGATCTCCTTAGATTCGCAAAACGCTTTATAGAGCGTCTGGGCAACCCATGGTTCTTTCTCGTAGATCGACCGCTTGATCACCAACACGTGCATGATTGGAAACAGGCCGGTCTTTTTAAAATATTCCAGTTCGACCTGGCGGTAGTTGGGAAACAGCCGCCTCACGTTCGGCGAGCCATTGAGGAAGCAGGTCGGCATGCGCGGCGACATCATCGCGTCGATCTCGCCGCGCTCGATCAGCGCATTGAGCGTCGTATCCGGCCGGCTTTCCATGGTCACGCCCGCCGGCATTTCGAAGTCGACGCGATCCTTCCGCCCGGGATGCTCTTCGCCGGCTTGCACCCAGTGAATCGCCGACGGCGGCACACCGTACTCATTCTCGAACATGCCGCGCAGCCACACCGCCGCGGTCATCGAATACTCCGGCACTCCCATGCGCCTGCCCTTCAAATCTTGAACGCTCTTCACACCGCGGTCCGTGTTGACGAAAATACAGCGATGGCGAAACGTCCGTGAGGGAAAAACCGGAATCGCGACAAAGGGCCGGCGGCCGCGCGCTGCCGCGGTGAGAAACGCGCCCATCGACAGCTCGGACGCGTCGAACTCCTCGTACTTCATCATGCGCCAAAAAATCTCTTCCACTGACATGACGAGATAATTTAGCTCGATCCCCTCGGGCTTGACGATGCCGTCCTTGAGCGGCCGCATCCGGTCATAGTCTTCGCAGGCGAGTGTCAGGTGCAGCTTCTTCATTTTCGCTTTGGTTTCTTTCCTTGCGCTTGCGCCACTAACTTCACGAACTTTTGCATTTCCTGTCCGAAGAGCTTCTTGCCTTTTTGCTCCAGCAAGCCACCGAGGTAGGCGCTGCCAAGGCAAATGCCGATCACGCCGGCTTCGACGTAGTCTTCGACGTTCTTCAGACTCACGCCGCCCGACACCATGAAGCGCACGTCGGGAAACGGCCCTTGCATCTGGCGAATGAAATACGGGCCGCCGGCCAAATCCGCGGGAAAGATTTTTACCAGATCGGCGTGCGCGCGCTGCGCAGCGATGATTTCGGTCGGCGTTGCCGCGCCGGGAAAACACGCGATATTGGCGGTATGGCAAAGCCCGACCAAATTCAATTCGAGCGATGGCGAGACGATGAATTCGGCGCCCGCCTGGATCGCGCGTTCGGCTTGCTGCGGCGCCAGCACCGTTCCCGCGCCGACACGAATGCCCTTTCGCGCGGCGAGTTCTTTAATCACATCCAGCGCTCCCGGAACACTGAAGGTAATTTCGACGAATTGGATGCCGCCTTCCGCAGCCGCGCGAGCCAGCGCCAATGCCTCGTCCGCGCTTTTGGAGCGCACAACCGCAACCAATCGTTGTTGGTGAAGCTCGGAGACGAGTGCGATTCTGTCCATTTATACGTTAGTGAATCTGCCGGTTTCTTTGCGACCGACTGTCTTTGTTGTCATTTCGAGGCAAAGCCGAGAAATCTTTCGGGAAAGATCTCTCAGTACGTTCGAGATGACAGTCGAATATAGCACAGGGATGAGAACACCATGTGACGACCCACTAACTCAAACTCAACCCACCGTCGACAATCAAAGTCTGCCCGGTGACGAAATCGCCGCCGGTGATCAAACCGAGGATCGCGCCGGCAATATCCTCCGGAGTGGCGATGCGCTGCATCGGATAACCCGTGGAAGCTTTGGCGATCACCTGCTGGTAATCGCCGCCGAAATGCTGGCTCATCCAAGGCGTATCCGTGAACGCCGGGGCGACGCAATTGACCCGCACCTTGGGCGCCATCGCGACGGCCAAACCGCGCGTCATGTAAATCAGCGCGGCCTTGGCAGTGCCGTAAGCGAGAGACGACATGGTCGAGGGCGCCAGCACGCCCGAAATCGACGACACGTTGACGATCATGCCCTGGTTTTCTTCCAGAAGTTTCGCCGCTGCGCGCGCGCAGCGAAACGCGCCCTTGACGTTGACGTCCAGAATCTCATCCCAGATGGCATCCGTGAGTCCTTCCAAATCGCCAAGCCTAACCCAGTGCGTCACGCCGGCATTGTTCACGACGATATCCAGGCGGCCGAACTGGTCGCTGACCTTTGCAATCATCGAACGCACTTGATCGTCCCTCTGAACGTCGGCTTGTATTGCCAGTGCTTTTACACCCAAGCGTTCCAGCTCGGCCGCGAGATCGCCGGCATCCTTGGCCGATTTTCGATAATTGATGGCAACGCCGCTGATTCCGGCCTTCGCGAGGCTCCGCACCACCGCGGCGCCAATGCCGCCTGCGCCGCCGGTTACCAAAGCTACTCGACCTTGAAGCTCCATGTCCTCACTTCCGCTCGCAATCTCAGATCGGAAAGCTCATAGCTCATCAATCCGGAATTGCCGATTCGACTCCAACTGCTTTTTCAACCCAGAGAAAGATTTCTCGCTCTGCTCGAAATGACAATCAAAAACTCTCTGACCCTTTGCGGTCATCTCGAACGAAGTGAGAGATCCAGCCTTTCCGCGCAACATCGCACCGCTGCCGAGCAAATCGATTATCGGCTACTCCGCAGCTCCGCGGTTCGTGTAAGATCGACCACCCAATTTTCCGGTAGCTTCACCAGGTCATCCGCTTTTCCGGTATAACGAACCGCGACCCCGTAGCACCGCTCGGCTTCTTCAGGCGAGATATAGGCTTCGACAACGTCCCACCTTACTTTTTCAACGTCGCGTTTCATCGGATCGCCGTATCCGCCGCCGCCCGGGAGATTCACGTGAACGATCTCGCCTTCTTTGAGATCTTTGAGCGCCTTGGCATTCAGCCGTGTGCCATCGTCTAGCTTAACTTCACCCGTCGCGCCGCTTTGACCGCCCAACAGGCCGGGCGCCGCATAGACCGTGCGGTCGGCGATCGAGCTCACGCTCCAACGGCCTGACCCCCGGCGGGCAAACTCAGTGAGTTGCCCCAAGCCGCCGCGCCAGGTTCCCGCGCCGCCGGAATCCGGTCGGAGTTGGCGGCGTTTCATCACCACCGGCGATAGACTTTCGAGGACCTCCGCCGGCACACCGGCGACGCCGCTCGGAAAACCGACGGCATTCAAGCCATCCTTCGTCGGCCGCGCGCCGGTACCGCCGACCTGAAAAAGGGTCAACGTGAACGGCGGATTTTGACCACGCCACACGCTCAACCAAATCGGATCGGCGCCCGGCGCCATGAGGCGTCCCGGCAGCGCGCCCGACAATGCAGCGAAGATCGCGCTCGGTATAAAATGGCCAATTACCTGACGGCTCGCCACCGGCGCGGGGTCGAGAGCATTCAAAATACTGCCCGGCGGGGCGCTCACGTGCACGGGACGAAAGCTGCCTGCATTGTGGGGCACATCCGGGCAGATGGCGGCTTTGATCGCAAAGCTCGCGTACGCGTGGGTGTAGTTGAGCACGACGTTGATGCCGCGGGTGCTCTGCGGCGAGGAGCCGGTGAAGTCGATAAAAATCTCGTCGCCGGCGATCCTGACGGCGCAGCGCACCACGATCGGCTCTTCGAAACCATCGCTCCACGTCTCGTTGGTCCACTCGCCGTTCGGTAGCTTTTCAATCTCCGCGCGCACCGCCGCTTCCGAGCGGCGGATGATTTCTTCGGCGACGGGGTCGATGGAATCGAGGCCGAACTCATCCATCATTTCGAGAAGCGCCCGTCCGCCGGTTTCGTTGCACGCCGCCTGGGCGTAAAAATCGCCGATCACTTCGTCCGGCTGGCGCACGTTGGCGCGCACGATTTGCATGAGGATTTCATTGGGCTCGCCGCGCTCGAAGAGTTTCATGATCGGAATGCGCAACCCTTCTTCGAAGACTTCGCGCGCCTCGGCCGAGAGAATCCGCCCGCCGATATCCGCGCTATGGCAGGTATTGGCGAACAAGGCGACCAGTTTCCCATTGCGGAAAATCGGCGTGGTGATCGTAATGTCGTTGATCTGGCCCGCCGTCTGCCACGGGTCGTTGGTGATGAGCACATCGCCCGGCTCGAGTCTATCCGGCGGAAACGCCGCGAGAAAATGCTTCATGGACGTCGCCATGGCGTTGATATGCCCCGGCGTGCCGCTGAGCGATTGCGCGATCATCCGCCCCAGGGTGTCGAACAATCCACAGGCGAGGTCCTGACTCTCGCGGACGATGGTGCTGAACGCCGTGCGAATGAGTGTATCCTGCTGCTCGTTGGCCACCGACATGAAGCGGTTCCAAATCACTTCGAGCGTGACCGGATCAATCGCTTTATTTTCCATCGCGCAACTCCACGACAACATTCAATGTATTATCAACACGGGCATGGCCGCGCGCACCCATGATCAAAGTCGACTCACGCTCCTCGATAATCGCCGGACCCGGGAACTCCATTCCAGGCTGGAGCGCGTAGCGGTCGTAAATCACGGTGTCCACGTAGCCTTCGCATTCGGGGAAATAAGCGCGGCGCGAGCCTTTGCGCGCCTCCTTGCGAACAGCGCCGTCGCGCGCCAATTTCAAATTCCATTCCGGCTGCGGGCCGCTCGCGACCACGCGCCAGTTGATCACTTCCAAAGGCACGTCCGGCCCCTTGCGTCCATACAAGGCTCGATAGGTTTCTTCAAAAGCATCTTGGACGCGGCCCAGATGCCGGGCGCTGAGTTCGCCGTCCGGCAGCGCGACCGACACTTCATGACCCTGGCCGACGTAGCGTATATCGGCGGTGCGCCGATAGTGGATCTCGCCTTGAGACAGTCCGGAACTCTCCAACACCCTGCGCCCCTCGTCCGCCATTTCGCGCAGCAGGCCGTTGGCAAAATTCCAGTCGAGTTGGTCCATGCGGCTGTATGCGCTGCGCACAAAGTCGAAAGCGAGCGGCGCCGAAAGCAAGCCGAAAGTCGAACCGACGCCCGCGCCGAAGGGTGAGATGAGCGATGGCAGGCGCAGAATCTCCGCAACGCGATAGCCGTGCACCGGCCCCGCGCCACCAAAGGCGTACATCGGCAAACGCCGGGGATCCTTGCCGCGCTCACCCAGATGCGCGCGCGCCGCGTTGGCCATGTTTTCGTTGACAATCTGATGAATGCCCCAGGCAACTTGCTGGGGGTCCATCCCGAGTTTGCCGCCGAGACGGCCCAGCGCTTTGCGAGCGCCATCGAGATCGAGCTGCATTTTGCCGCCGAGAAAATAATTCGGATCGAGATAGCCGAGCACAAGGTCGGCGTCGGTCACCGTCGGCTCCGTGCCGCCGTGCCGATAGCACACCGGTCCGGGGTCCGCGCCGGAACTTTCCGGCCCGACTTTCAGGAGCCCGAGGGAATCGACGCGCGCGATGCTGCCGCCGCCGGCGCCGATCTCGATCATGTCGATGACGGGAATGCGCACCGGCAGGCCGCTGCCTTTGCGAAAACGATAGACGCGATCGACTTCAAACTCGTGGGTCTTGAGCGGCTGGCCGTCGTCGATCACGCAGAGCTTGGCGGTCGTACCGCCCATGTCGAAGGATAACAGATCACGATGACCGGAAAGCATCCCAGCCTGAGCGGCCGCCAATGCCCCGGCCGCCGGACCAGACTCGAGCAAACGAACCGGAAAACGCGAAGCCGTTTCGCGCGTGGCTATGCCGCCGCTCGACAACATGACAAAGAAACTGCCGGCAAAACCGATTTTATCCAGCCGCGATTGCAGTTGGCCAAGATAATCAGCGACTCGCTCTTGAACGTACACGTTGGCGAGAGTCGTGCTGGTGCGTTGAAACTCACGAATTTCGGCGACGACTTCAGAGCTGAGGGAAACGCGAATCTCGGGCGCCACGTCGGCGATGATTTCCGCGGTGCGTTTTTCGTGGGCCGGATTGCGGAAGCTGTTTAGATAACAGACACCGATGGCTTTGATGCCCTTGTCGCGCAATTCGCTCACCAAGCGCCGGACAAAAGTCTCGTCCAATGCTTCGAGGACGACGCCATCGGCGGCCACTCGCTCCGGAACGTCGAAACGCAAGTGGCGCGGCACGAGCGGCTTGGGCAGGTCGAGGTTCAGATCGTAGAGCTCATAGCGGTGTTCGCGGCCGATCTCCACCGCGTCGCGAAATCCTGACGTAGTAAGAAGCGCCGTCAGCGCGCCTTTACGCTCAATTAATGCATTGGTCACGAGCGTCGTACCGTGGATCAGGGTGCCGCGGTCGCCGGTTTTCACCGCGCCGCCTTCCAATGCGGGTCGCAGGGCCTCCTCCACCGCCAGACTCGGATCTCCGGGCGTGGTGAGAGTCTTGCCGATCACGGCGCTGCCGTCCTCACCCACCAAGAGCATGTCGGTGAACGTGCCGCCGATGTCGATGCCAACGCGATACATAAAAATTAGTTCAAAGGTTCAAGGTTCCAGGTTCCAGGTTCAATGTCACCGCCCGATCACCCCGAATCAGAACCTTGAACCTTTGAACCTGGAACTTTTGAACGACTACTTATTGCGCGAATAAATCCAGCAGCCTCTGAGTCTGGTGTGCGGCAGCGGGTCGGAGCAGAGGAACTTTGACTCCCGCCTCGCGATATTGCTGCACGCGTTTCTTGACCTCGTCCGGCGTGCCGCTCGCGGTCATGCCCTCGACGTAGGAGTCCGGAATTGCTTTGATCAAACCTTCCATGCCCCCTGCGGCGTGGGCCTTTTCGAATAGCGGAATATCTTCTTTGCGGATATAGGGTTCGCCCACGCGCATCTTCGGCCCGGCGATAAAGGATATTTGCACCGGGTCGAGTTTGGTCGCCACTTCCCAGCGCACGGCATCGAGCGCTTTTTTGTGATCGTCCTCGATCGAGCAGTTGATGATCTGCGCCACTTCAAACTTGGAAAAATCCCTTCCCGCCTGCTGCGCCGAATCTTTGATAATCTTCAGCGCATTGACCGTGTATTCGGGCGAGCAAACTGCGTTCAGCACCACACCGTCGCCCACCGCCCCCGCGAGTTTCAAACCGACCGTCGCCGTGGCGGGCACGTAGAAGGGAATATTCTTGCGAAATGGCTTCCAGCCGAGACCGACGTTTTCGAAGTTGATGAACTTGCCGTGGTAGGAAACCTTATCGCCGGTAAAAAGCAACCGCATCGACTCGATATATTCGCGCAGCACCTCGGTCGGCGTGGCACCGACATCCTGCGGCAAGGCGTGCACGCGCGCATGGCTCTTCGTGCAGGCCCCCGGCGCGCACGTCATGCGCCCGCCGGTCAATTCATCCAATGTCGCCAATGCCTGCGCCATGACTACGGGGCCGCGCAGGCGCACGATCTGTGTCGTGCCCAGAACCATGTTCTTGGTGGCGAGGCCAATCGCCGCCAAAGAGCTCACGGAGTCGCGCATGAGTTCGATCGTCTCGGAAAAAAACGCCATCTGGAAACCGCGCTCCTCGGCCTGCTTCATTACGTCCGCCATCTCTCTTACATTGGTAAATTTGCCGTATCCCAGGGCGTAACCCACTCGTTGCTTTGCCATTCAGAGGCTCCTCTTGATCAAATAGAAACTTCGGCGCTTATGGCCGAAATCGAAGTAGAATTATAGCCTGATTAAAGCGTGAAGGCGACCGTACCGTCAACGCGGGACGAGCCGTCAACATATTAATATCGAGAATCAAAACGGTGGGACCGTGGTAGTCGAGTGCGGCGATCTCGGCGTCCTACGCTCGGAACCCATCACTCCAACACTCCACTACTCCATCACCCGAATTGGTAGGCCTTACCGCACCTTCATGTTCCAGCCATAGATCCGCTCGCTCGGCAGCGGGCGGTAATCGACGTTCTTCGCCATGCCGAACAGCAACTGGTGGCGCCACATGAACTGGGCTGGCGCCTCATCGGTGATCAGACTCATGGCCTGACTGAGCAGTTTCTTGCGTTTGACGGGATCGAAAGCCTGCCGTTCCGCGGACAGCAATTCGTCGACCTTCGGATTGGAATACCCAATCCGCGGCGAGCCGCCGGTCTCGAAATACTGCGAGAGCGCCGCGCTCGGGTCGACGACCCCGCCTCGGCCCATGTAGTAAAACGGCACCTTGCCTACCTGCACGTTGGCCCAAAGGGTCGCCCACTCAGGCGTTTGCAACTTGGTACGGATGCCGGCGGCGGTCAACATTGGCACCATCGCCTCGGTGACTTGTTTGTCCAGCGTGTAACGCCCCACGGGCGTCGAAAGCTCGACGTCGACGCCGTTGGGGTATCCGGCTTGTTTGAGCAACTCGCGCGCCTTCTCAGGGTTGTACGTATACTTCGGTTGCAGATTTGGGTCGAAACCATATTGTCCTTCGCCGATGGGACCGTCGAGACGCGACGCTTCTCCTCTAAGCAGTGTCTTGATGATCGTGTCGCGATCGATGGCGTAACCGACAGCTTGACGAACCAGTTTATTGTCCCACGGTTTGACCTTGGGCATCATCGCTAAAAACATGATTTCCGCGGTGTGGAACTTGACGATCTTGTGCCGCGGGCTTTGTTGTACCCGCTCGCGCAGGTGCGGCGGGATAAACTGGGCGATCTGAATTTCATTATTGAGCAGCGCCGTCACCCGCTGCTCGGGCTCGCGCATGATGCGAAAAACAATTTCGTCCGGTGCTTGCTTGTACTGTTTCCACATCGGATGCGTCGGGTCTTTGCCGATCACCAAGCGCTGTCCTGGAATCAGCTCGCGAAATTTGTAGGGACCGGCGCCAATCGGATATTGCCTGTCCGCGACATCGGGACCGTATTTGTCGTAGATCGCTTTGCTCGTGATCATGATGCGGTCGAAGAGATAGTCGAGCAGCGGCGCCGTCGGCTCCTTGGTAACGATGCGCACCGTGTGCTTGTCGACGGCCGATTCGCTGGCAATGGCCGAAATGTTCTGGCGCTGTTTGCTCAGCGGGTCGGTGCGAATGCGATTGATCGAGTGAACAACATCCTCGGCGGTAAGAGGCATACCGTTGTGAAACTTGATGTCGCGACGCAAATGGAACAGCCAAGTCTTGGGATCCTTAACTTCCCAGCGCTCCACCAGCAAGCCAACCGGCTGGTTTTTGTCGAAATCGTAAGTGCCGAGGCAGCCAAGCACCTGACACCAGACGCTGTACATGAGGGAGACGCTGTCGCCGTAGGGATTGAACGTTTCCATGGTTTCGGTGACGCCGATGGAGATACGTGTCTCGGCCGAAACCGGCCGTTGTCCATTTGCCAGGCTGAACGACGCGAGCGCGCCCGCGCAAATTAGGACAGTGAGTCGCCGCATAGGACACCTCCGAGAGTTTACGCTCTGATCAGCGGATACTTCATTTCCAAAGCTGTTTGTAGAATCCCTGGTCATCCAACTCCTTCACATAGCGATCGTCGTAAAAAGCTTCGGGCTTCGCGTCCCTGGCTTTTGGGTTCCGTACCGCGGCCTGGTTCAGAACCTCCTGGATGCCTTCGCGCGTGTTGTACGGAATCTTGTCCACATAATCCAATGCGTACTGGTAAACGGTATCGAGCGTTTTCGTATCGTTGGCGCGGGCGTATTTGGCGATCGCGCGCTTGCTGAGCTCTTTGTCCGTAAAGAGACGGTGCACGGCCTCGGCATAGGCTTTGAGAAAGCGCCGCACCAGATCGGTATTCGCGTTGATAAACGAACGGCGGGCCATAAAAGCATCGTGGGGAAAGTAAACTCCAGCCTTCCCCATATTCATCAATACGCGCGCGCCGGCCTCTTCCGCCCTGAGGTTGGTCGGACTGGAGAACGGAGCCGCAACGATGGCGCGAGTGCGCAACATCGCGGCAGCGGCGAAAAGATCGCCGGTTTGTATAATCGTCACGTCCTTTCCGGGTTCAAGTCCCTGTTTGCGCAATACATAGCGCATGGTGAAATCAGTGGATGAACCAAAACGGGTGACTCCAACCGTCTTCCCACGCAAGTCATCGACCGCTTTAATGTCCGGCAGCGCCATAATGTAGAACGCCGGCACTTTCACCATAGACCCGAACATCACAATGTCCGCCCCGCCCAAACTCGCATCGACCGCGGCGCTTCCGGCCGCGCCGGCGATGGGAAGCTCTCCCCCCAACATCGCCTGGACCATCAGCGATCCCGATGCGATCAGGACGAGATGTGAATCGATGTCATATTTTTCAAAGATCTTTCCCTCTTGCGCTACCCAGAGCCCGGCAAATACTCCGCTTGCGCTAGAATACCCGTGCGCCAACCGATCCCTCGCCATTGCCAGATTCGGCAACGCCACAATCAGGATTAAGCTCACCATAGCTATCTGAATTCGTTTGTTCACTTGGCCTCCCTATCCTCGACCGACGTAAAATCCACACCCCGTAGGTAGCGCCAAATTGGATTCTGTGTCAACTGACTTTTTGCCGAACGCCGGGTTGTAACGAAGGCGGTGTATCGCTGGATCGAATCCGACTCCTTTCCCCTTGACGGGGAAAGGCCGGGATAGGGTGCTCAGGAACAAAACCAAATCATCCCTTCCCTTTATCCTTCCCCGTCAAGGGGAAGGAATGAGGTGCTGTGCCGATCGGCTTCTTCATCGTCGGTTGACCGTTAACCTATTTTCAAAGGAGTGGTTCATGATCTTACGCAGGTCCACAGAGTATGGAAATAGCCTCCCCGCAACCGTGCTCCTGTAGCCCGGATAGGCGAAGCGTAATCCGGGTCCCTGATTCACGCGATCTTTGGACCATGCCACGCCCCACACCGTCCTCCTGGATTCCGCTTCGCTGCATCCAGGCTACAACGCTTAAGCGATTCGCGCCTATATTTTCGAAGGAGGAGGGAGCGCAGTCGTGGCGCGGGTAATGGTATTGAAGTGAAAACGGGTTTGAAAATGGGACTCAGCGCTTTTTCACCGCTCCCGAAAACCCCAAGTCCCGTAAAGCGGGCTAAATGCAAACCGGCGACATCTACTTCGAAAATTGGGGTTTCGTAAACTAAAGCGCTACCGCCCCGGCTTTCGCCGACGTCGAGTCTTTGCGGCTGCTTGATTCGATGCTTTGCTCGTTAATCCATTTTTTACAGAGTTCGAGCCCGTAGTCTTCGGCCTTTCGCTTGGTCACAAACGTTAATTCGGGACACTCCAATCTTTGGATCTCCGTCACTTGATCTTCGCTGTCAAATATCAAGCCCCTGCAGTTCCATTTGTTCTCGAGCCCACGAATTCCGATGCCGTAAATGGGATGATTGTTGTATCGTTGCATGCATTCGCCTTTCGAGTTCGATTTGATCGAACCATGATGAGCCGGGCCTGCCGCATTTCGGCGTTGCTCTAGTGCCGGCGACATCGTTTGAGCCCTCGCCAATTTATACAAATGGCGCCAGCCCAGACAATTACGCTTTACTTACGTCGGTAAGCGCTCCATTTAGCTAGCTTGAAGATAACAATCAAGATCAAAAACATTACAAAAACCGGTGCAATGGCTGCCATACGAAACCTCCTGTTGAGTTCTGCATCATCCTGGCACTAAACATAAATAGCATAGCGCACGAGGGAGAATCTGTCTGTTCAGTATTGGACGATTCCCAGAAAGAGAGTCCATCCGTTCGGATTGCCGAATAAAAACGGACCCAGCCGCGCTAACGTTGAAATAACAGCACCTCATCGGCTACTCTCCGTTGCACGGACATTACACCTCATTCCAGCTGGAATCACAAATGGACTGGAGTCTTCATCCCGACGGAATGAGAGCCGGATCCATTTACGGAGGAATTGTGAAATCTGGACGGTTCGCGTCAAAGATTGAGCTGTCACATACCGTGGCATTCATTGCAATGCTGTTGGCGATAAGCTTCTCCCTCCCGGATGACCACCCGGCCCTCGCTCAGGATTTCTACAAAGACAAGACCCTCCGTTTCATAGTCGGTCAGGCCGCCGGCGGCGGCTACGACACCTACACGAGGACCATAGCGCGGCACATCGGCAAGCACATCCCGGGAAATCCGTCTGCCTTGGTGGAAAACATGACCGGCGCGGGCAGTTTGGTCGCAGCCAATTATCTCTACAACAATGCAAAGCCGGACGGCTTGACCATCGCCAACTGGAACAGCGCGTTCGTCTTGAATCAGGCGCTTGGCGATCGCAATATCCGGTTCGATGCGCGCAAGTTCGGTTGGATCGGCGCGCCGAGCAAAGGCGTTCCGGTTTTCGTCATCATGGCTTTTTCCGGCGTAAAGAGTTTCGACGAGATGATGAAGTCCGGGAAAACCGTCAAAGTCGGCGGCACTGCGCCGGGCTCGCACAGCATCGATTTGCCGCTGATGCTGAACAAGATGCTCGGCAGCAAGTTCAATGTTGTCTCGGGCTATCAAGGCACTGCTCAGGTGCGATTGGCCATGCAGCGCCGCGAAGTCGATGGCGATTTTACCAACTGGGAATCGGTGGTCGCGACGCGCCGCGACATGGTTGATGCCAAAGGCGACGATCGCCTTCTGCCGCTGCTTATCCACTCGCGGTTGAGCGATGCGGAAGTGAAAAATATTCCGCTGTTTACCGACGTGCTCGGCAGCGATGTCAATATCGCGACCTATCGAGCGTACATGTCGCAGATGGAATACCAGCGGCCCTTAACCGTGGCACCGGGCACGCCATCGGAACGATTGGAGATTCTCCGCCGCGCTTTCAAGGCTACACTTGCCGATCCGGAGTTCCAAGCGCAAGCGAACAAATTCAAGTTGGATATTACTTACGTTTCCGGCGAAGAAGCCGAGCGCATCGTCGCTGAAGTGCTGGCGATTTCGCAAACGGTCAGAGACAACCTGCAATTTCTATCGCAGGCAAAATAGTTCTATTCCAATCAAAAGGAGGAGCGAGACAATGGCCAAAAACGGATTCAAAGCGATGGACTCCGACATGCATGTTTTCGAGCCGGCGGATTTGTGGCAACGCTACATCGATAAGATTTATTTGGACCGCGCGCCGAAGGGGCTCAACCGCTCCTTCCGCGATTTGGGAATCGAGCTGGAAGGCAAGATCATGCCCATTCCCCGGCAACCGGAGAATCCCGCTCTGGCCAAGTACCGCCAGGACTTCTTCGAAGAGAAATACGGCGACGCCGGCAAACGAAACTTTGACGGCGTCTCGCAAATCCAGGCGATGGATAAGGAAGGATTGGATGTGGCGGTCCTATTTCCGACTCGCGGGCTGACGGTTTTGGGCATGGACGGCCTCGACCCCGACTTCGCCACCGCTATCGCGCGCGCTTACAACGACTGGCTGCATGATTTCGCCGACACGGATCCAAAACGAATGTACGGCGTCACGATGGTGGCGCCTCACGACATCAGCGGATCCATCGAAGAGATTCGCCGGACCGTGAAAGAATACGGTTTTCGCGGCATCTTCCTCCGGCCCAATCACGTCAACAACAAAAAGTGGAGCGACCCTTACTACGATCCGCTCTGGGCGGAATGCGAGAAACTGAATCTGCCGGTGGGCTTTCACGAAGCGGGCCGAGTCTATCTGCCGCAGCCGGCATTCTTCCACATCTGCTCGACGTTCTCGATGTTCAACACTTTTGGCTTCCCTTTCGCCAACATGCTCGCCTGCGGCGATATGATTTTTGGCGGCGTGATGGAACGCTTTCCTAGACTGAAGGTGGCCTTCCTGGAAGGGAATTGCTCGTGGGCGCCCTGGTTGCTCTGGCGCATGGGCGAATACGCCGACACGACGGGCAAGGCGGAATATCCCTATTTAACGCTCACGCCGCTCGAGTATTTCCAAAGACAGTGCTACGGCGCCGTCGAATGCGACGAAATCACGGCAAAACACATTCCTGAATACGGACTTGAGGACAACATGGTCTTTTCGACCGACTACCCGCACTTGGATGTGAAGTATCCGCACGCCATCGACACGTTCTTGCAACAACCTTTCACCAATCAGATGAAACGTAAATGGCTCTGGGACAACTGCGCTACGTTGTATAACTTCGAATAAGAGAAGGAATGGCCACAAAGAACGCAAAACACGCAAAGTATAAGAATAAAACTTCAGCAGTTCTGCCATCGTTTGACTAGCGGTCGGTGAGTCACCCTTTGCGACCAGGCGAACTTGCGAATCTCGAACTTTTGCGAACCGAAATTGATCAGCAACCCATGTTCAAGTTTCGCGGAACGTAGATATCCGAGGATTTGGGCTTCGTGTTCGAGTGCGAAGGCCCGTCCCGCCTTGATCTCAACAATCAGCACGTGTTCAATCAAAAGGTCAGCGTAATACTCTCCCAGTAAAGTACCGTTTTCATCGTAAACGTTGAGCGGATGTTGTTGCTCGACGGCGATATTGGCCTTGCGCAATCTATGAGCCAATGCCATTTCGTACACTTTTTCCAAATGCCCATGCCCGAGATAGACGTGAATATCATACGCAATCTGCCTCACTCGATCGCACAGTAGATTGATTTCTTTGTCAGTCATTTTTTTCGGCCTTTGCACTGCACTGCTATAGTTCGAAATTTGCGTGGCCTGCGCAAATGTTTCAGGCACCAAAGCTACGATTCGATTCTACGGGACAATTCGACCTCACCACGAAGGTCACGAAGAGCACGAAGTTCGGAGTTTTTATGATCCAATTCCTTCGTGTCCTTCGTGCCTTCGTGGTGAATCCTTCTTTTTTTGGTTGCGGCTCTGCCGCGCTGGGTTCTTTGCGGCCAACTCTCCGCTCCCTAAATCTCCACGATCACCGGCGCGTGGTCGGAAGGACGCTCGTGCGTGCGCGGAACGCGATCGATGGAACAGCTCTTACAAGATTTCGCCAGTTCCGCGGAAAGAAGAATATGGTCGATGCGTAATCCGAGATTGCGTTTGAAGCCGTTCATCCGATAATCCCACCACGTGTAAGACTTTTCCGCCTGCTCGAATAATCGAAAACTATCGCACAACCCCAGCGCAACCAGCTCATTAAACGCCGATTTCTCCGGCTCGCTGAACAGCACCCTGCCTTCCCAAAACTTCGGATCGTGCACATCGCGATTCTCAGGCGCGATGTTGTAATCGCCCAATATAGCGAGCCGCGGGTACTTTTCCAGTTCTACTTTGATGCACTTGTTGAGCCGCTCGAGCCAATCCAGCTTATAGCCGTACTTCTCGGATGTGACACTCTCGCCGTTGGGAATATAGACGCAGATAACACGCACGCCTTGAATCACCGCGGCGATCACGCGCTTTTGCGGATCGTCAAAATCCGCGATCCCCTTCGTCACGTCCTGAAGCGGTTCCCGCGCGAGAATCGCTACGCCGTTATAGGTTTTTTGTCCGGAATAAACCGCCTGGTATCCCGCCGCATGGATATCCAATATCGGAAATTTTTCGTCCTCTGTTTTTGTTTCCTGCAGGCACAGGACATCCGGTTTGTGGGCGGCAAGAAAATCGAGCACCTGCGGAAGCCGGACTTTGAGCGAATTGACATTCCAGGTTGCGAGCTTCATGACTCTCCTAAAGTTATTCCGCGCACGGCCGCGCTGATCCGAAAAATTGGCAAAGCCATATCGCGTATGCGGCAAACTGTCAAAATTTTGCAGGGTCCATCAGCGCCGCAGAGTCTCCTTCCCCACCACCCCCAGCAGGAACGCGGAAAGCAACAGGAGCGGCGCATAGACATAAAACGGCAGTCCGGGATTATACTCGTTCGCCAGATAGCCGCCGATCAAGGGCGCGACGCCGCTGCCCAACTCGGCGATCGTCCGGCGCAGCGCCTGGAGCCGCCCGCGCGCGTGCGCCGGGGCGACGTCGTAGGTTGAGGTCGCCAATGAACCCAGGGAAAGTCCCTGCGCCACGCCGGTGACACCGACCAGTATGGCCAGGTGGGTGAAATTCCCGGTCATGGGAATAAGCAAGAATACCAAACCCGGAATGCCGGTGCTGGGCACCGTGCACCATTTGCGACCCACACGATCCATAAGAAATCCCGCGGGTATGATCATCGCAAATACGATGATGCCGGAGACGGTAAATAGCATGCCGATCTGTGTCGGGGCCAAGTGCAAATAAAAAGCCGCGTAGAGCGGCAACATGCTTTGCACGATCACGCGTTGGGACTGATTCACCAGGGTTGCGAAGGTGATCGCGCAGTAAGTCGGTCGCAAACCGGAATCGATCTCCCGATAGAGATCCCTAATTGCGCCAAGCCGCTGCGCGATGGCCCTACAGCTCCAGCCTCTGGGAGCATCTTCCGGCTTTTCGGCGCGCGGAGAAACATCCGGGTTGGGGCCGATAAAACCCAATGGGACCGAAAGCACGGTGGCCACGGCATAGCCGACGAACGCGGCTTCGAAACCGAATGTTTCCGTAAGCCAGCCGCCGGCGAAGGGAGAAAATGCGGCGCCGATGGTGTGCACTCCATGCAAGCCGCTGATCACCCGGCCGCGTTGGCTGCGATGCGCGAGATCGATACCGGCAACTTCGCGCGCCGCCGCCCACAAGCTGTCGGCGGCCCCCATGATTAAAGCCAAGAACAGAATCACGGAAAAGAGCGGTGCCCAGACGACGCACAAACCCGCCAGGCTTGCGACCAATGGCCCGCCCACCAAGGCGACGCGGGTTCCCATGCGATCCAGCAGCACGCCGGCGATGATGGTGCCGAAGAATTTGCCGATAGCGAACGCCGTCACAATCTGGGCGGCGCCACCCGCGGAAACGTCGAATTGTCGAGCCAGCACCGGAATCGTCGGCAAGATCATCGCCCAGGCGCCGGAAAAGAAGGTTCCGGCATAAAGCGCGCTCAAGGCGCGCACGGTGGGACTCGCTCGAAATTGTTTCATGCTGGACGCGCCAAAGAGCCGCTAGTTACGCGCGATGCTGTACTTGATCTTGAGGTTGCGCAGGAATTCCTCGACGACTCCGTGGGTAGCGTTGGCCGGGATCCCTTTTAGGTCTCCGATCAGCATTTGCAAATTCGGCGCAATCTCGGCGAGCGAAGCAATGTTGTCGAAGTAACGATAATAAGCCAAATCGTGACTGACTTTGGCTTCCAATACGGTCGGCGCGTGCTGGCCGCTCACCTGACGCTCGAATTGCTTTTGATAAATTGGAAATTTCGCCAGGTTCGCGAGAATCTTCTCCTTCGCTACCTCGATCGTTTCCTGGGCGAACAGAGCCTGCGCCTGCGCGACGAAGGCGTTCAATTCTCTTGATGCCCGTCGTTCTTCGTCAACTGAGGCGACCGCGTTCCGGAGATTCTTCTCATCGCCCTTCCAGCGAAAATATTCGATGGCAGCCAGCGACCCCAGCGGCGTGACAATTCCCTCTTCAATTTCCCACGGCAACGCAAAATTACCGTCCCCGTGCAAATCTTCGTGCAAGATGACTTTCACGCGCCGCACGACCGGTTCGGCGGCAAAACTGATTGTGGCCACCGAACGAGAGTCCGAAAATTCACTGCCCTGGCGATAATACACGCTGTACCGATCGACTCGGTACACCTGGTCGATCTTGAGCCGCTCGTTCTCGGCGCTGTAGCCGATCGCCAAACGAATATCTATGGAGGCGCTGATCGCGAGAGTTCCTTCGCGTTGCATCCATAGCCAAAAAATGGTCACCGCCGGTCCTTGCCGTTCTGTTCGGCTAAGCGCCTCCGTCGGTTCGATGCCCAGAGTTTTGCCGAACGATTTAACGTCCTCGATAAGACCGGCGGTTTGCTCAAGACGCTCTGCCGCATCCCGACTCGTGATCGTCGCGCATGAACTCGCGGCAAAAAGCGCGAAGATTGCGGCAAGGGCGCCGGGATACCTTCGGCGCCGAAGGAGAAAGAATCGCCGGACGGGCATTTTCGGGTATGATCGGCAAGCGGCCGTCACGGCGCAAACAACGTCGCGATCGGTGCGGTATGGGATATTTGCCCTACCTCGACAAGTAATTCCATCTCGGCTTGGGCGAGGCGCTGCTCCTTTTCAGTGAAGGTAAACTCGATGCGCGGATATCGCGCCGAGGCCAGCAGCGCGTCCTGATCGCCGCCGTAGCGCGCGATAAAGGCTTCGGCGATCTCTTCCAAATGAGTTTCACTGTAGGCGAAAGACGCGCGAAACGCTCGCAATAAAGTCTCTTTAATCCCGGGATACTGTTGCAATAAGTCTTCTCGCGCCGCCACCATATGTTTGATCATCTCATCGAACCCGTGGAGTTTCTGCCAAGCCTCTCCGTCGGTATAAAGGCAGCTAACGCCTTCGGCGACCTCGCCTCGAAAGAAGAAGTGATCGAGTAAAACCACGGCGTCGGCTTTGCCGCTCATGAGCGCGTCAAGAAGTTTCTCCTGCGGGTACGATTCCCATCTCAGTTTCTTATCGTCGATGCCGTAAACGCGCCGCAAGAGATACTGGTGGATCGCGTGTAGTCCTTGATGGGTCG